>JBOHSQ010000023.1:0-15543 GCA_050733295.1 Gemmatimonadales bacterium | reverse complement strand
CCGTGGTGTGGGCGGTGGCCCCGCCGAGCGACTCCGCGTCGACCGTCTGGCCGGTGGCGCCCTTCACGAGGTTCGGGCCCCCGAGGCCCATGAAACTGGTGCCCTCGACCATGTAGATCACGTCCGAGAGCGCGGGAAGGTAGGCACCACCCGCGATGCAGCTGCCCATCACCGCGCTGACTTGCGGCACGTGGAGGTAGCGGCGCATGAGCGAGTTGTAATAGAAGATCCGGGCCGCGCCGTACTGGCCCGGAAACACGCCGCCCTGATAGGGAAGATTCACGCCCGCGCTGTCGACCAGGTAGACGATCGGGATGCGTTGGCGCATCGCGACCTCCTGGGCGCGAAGGATCTTGCGGATCGTCTCCGGCCACCACGATCCCGCCTTCACCGTCGGGTCGTTCGCCACCACCACCACATCGACGCCCTCCACCCGGCCCAGGCCGGTCACGACGCCGGCGGCCGGGGCCTGCCCGTCGTACTGGTCGTAGGCGACGAGCAGGCCGAGCTCGAACCAGGGACTGCCGGGGTCGAGGAGGCGGCTGATACGCTCGCGCGCGGGGAGCTTGCCCTGCGCCCGTACCTTGGCGATCCGATCCTCTCCCCCGCCCTGCGTGAGCCTCCGGGCAAGGTCGAGGTAGTCGCGGGTGAGGTCGCGGAGCCGGGTCACCTGGGCGCGTCCGGCCAGAGCCAGCGCCCGGTCACTCGGCGAGGTGGGTGGCGGCCCACTCCCGGATGTAGCCCACGAGGGCGCCGGTGGGAGTGCCCGGCCCGAAGAGGCGGCCGACCCCCTGCGCCCGCAGGGAGTCGGCGTCCTCCTGGGGGATGATTCCGCCGCCGGTCAGCAGGATGTCCGACCTGCCCTGGGCCTCGAGCAGTTGGCGGACGCGGGGGAAGAGCGTCATGTGGGCGCCAGAGAGGATCGAGAGCCCCACCACGTCCACGTCCTCCTGCACCGCCGCCGTGGCGATCATCTCGGGCGTCTGGTGCAGTCCCGTGTAGATGACTTCCATGCCCGCATCGCGCAGCGCAGCGGCCACGACCTTGGCGCCGCGGTCATGACCGTCGAGGCCGGGCTTCGCGACCAGCACCCGGATGGGACGGGACCAGGAACGGGCATCGGTCATCATCACGGTCGGGCCCCGGATCAGCGGAAGCGGAGGAAGGCGGCCAGCCCCTGGACGGCTGGCCGTGCCGCATCGTCGTACACGACTTCCACGGCGGCGTGCTGGCGGAGCGCGTCCTCGATGGCTTCGTCCACCAGGTCCACCACCGGGGTCACTGCGCCCTCGCCGCGCAGCTCGCGTTCCTCGAGGGCGAGCCGACCGGTGTCAGCGGCGCGAAAGCCGGACATCGTGGCGTCGGGATCCACCATCAGGGTGCGCACCTGCCCACGGCCGAGGGCGCGAAGGGTGCCGGGAAGGCCGGTCACCGCCATGCGCCCGCCCACCGCCTCGACCAGCTCCTGAACCCGCTCGCGCTCCTGGCGACGCTCCCACGCCTCGCGCGCTTCCAGCACCGCTTCCTTCACCTCCGCGGGCGAAACCAGCTTGGGATTGAGCCGGGCCTCGCCCAGGTAGCGGTCGGCGAGGTAGGGGTGGAGGAAGGAGGCGAGACCGCTCGCCTCCGCGCCGGTGCCGGCCGCGACGACGGCGGTGGCGCGATGCTCGCGATCGAGCTCGAAGAGGCGGCGCGCGATGAGGTCCAGGTGCCGGGCGCGCTCGGTGCGGAGCCGGTTGTTGTAGGCGTGCTCGCCCCAGCCGGGGCCATCCTGGTCGCCCCGGAAGCGGCCTCCCCGCGTGGCGTCGGCGCGCAGGCCGGGCAGCTCGCGCACATCGAAAGCGGTGACCTCGAAGAAGCGCGCGGCCGTCCGGTCGAGGACCACCGCCAGCAAGCGCCCCACCTCGTCCTCGAGCGCCGCGAGCTCGCGTACGAGGGGCGTCGCGTCCACTGCCAGCCGGGACCGGTAGACCCGCGGCACCGGCACCACCTCCCAGAGACCGAGCGGAGCACAGGCGAATATCACGACGCCGCGAGTGGACGGTAGGCTCCCGGGCGAGCCCAGGAAGTCCACGACGCGGGAGAGGTCCGCCCGCACCGCCTCCCCGGCACGACGGTTCGCGCCGTCCCGCCCGAGCCGTTCCGCGACCGCTCGCACCCGGTTCTTGAGCTTGATCAGGTATTTGTTCCGCCCCCGGTCACGGGGCTCGAGCTTGAGGTAGCACGTCACGACGCGGTGCGGTCCAGCCGGGATCGCCGTGAGCCGATCGAGCAGGTCCGGCACCCTCGCACCGCCCTTGGCGCGCGCCGGCTTCCGATTCCGGGTGGTCGTGGTCGGCATCGTCCACCTTCCCTTCGCGGCCCCGGCGCCCATCAGAAGAACACCGGTTCGCGGTAGGAGCCGTAGACCCGCTCCAGCACGTCGCGGATCTCGTGAAGAGTGCAGTAGGCGCGGGCGCAGTCGAGCATGGCCGGGATGACGTTGCCGCCCTCGGAGGCCGCGCGGCCCAGGGCCGCGAGGCGCGCCTCCACCAGGGACTGGTCGCGCCTCCCGCGGAGCCGGGTCAGCGCCTCCCGCTGGGAGCGCTCGGCCTCGTCCGTCACCTTGAGGATGTCCACCGGCGCCTCGCCGGATTCCGTGAAGGCGTTGACGCCCACCAGCACCCGCCGGTCGGCCTCCACTTCCGTCTGGAACCGCGACGCGCTCTGGGCGATCTGCCGCTGGAACCAGCCGTTCTCGATCGCCTTCACCACCCCGCCCTGTGCCTCGATCTCGGCGAACAGCCCTTCCGCCTCCCGCTCCAGCCGGTCGGTGAGGGCCTCGACGAAGTAGCTGCCGCCCAGCGGGTCGGCGACGTTCGCCACGCCGGTTTCGTACGCGAGGATCTGCTGGGTGCGGAGGGCGATGCGCACCGATTCCTCGGTGGGGAGTGCCAGCGTCTCGTCGAAGGCGTTGGTGTGGAGCGACTGCGCTCCGCCGAGCACGGCAGCCATGGCCTGGTACGCGACGCGCACCATGTTCAGGTGCGGCTGCTGGGCCATCAGCGAGACCCCTGCCGTCTGGCAGTGGAACCGCATCTTCCAGCTTCGGGGGTCCCTGGCGCCGTATTTCTCGCGCACGACACGGGCCCAGATGCGGCGGGCCGCACGCATCTTGGCGACTTCCTCGAAGAAGTCGTTGTGGACGTCCCAGAAGAAGGATAGGCGGGGCGCGAAGCCATCGACGTCGAGCCCGCGGTCGCGGCCGTGCTCCACGTAGCAGAACCCGTTGGCCAGCGTGAAGGCCAGCTCCTGGGCCGCCGTCGCCCCGGCCTCCCTGATGTGGTAACCACTGATGGAAATCGTGTTCCACTTGGGCGTGTGCTCACTGGCCCATTCGAAGAGGTCCACGATGATCTTGAGCGCCGGCTCCGCCGGGTAGATCCACGCGTGCTGCGCCATGTACTCCTTGAGGATGTCGTTCTGCACCGTCCCCTGGAGCTTGGCGATGGGTACGCCTTGCTTCTCGGCCGCCGCCACGAAGAAGCAGAACAGCATCGCGGCCGGGCCGTTGATGGTCATGGAGACCGAGACCTGGTCGAGCGGAATGCCGTCGAACAGGGTCTCCATGTCGGCGAGGCTCGAGATGGCCACGCCGCATTTCCCCACCTCCCCCTCGCTGCGGGGATGATCGGAGTCGTAGCCCATGAGCGTGGGGAAGTCGAACGCGACCGACAGGCCGGTCTGCCCGCGCTCCAGCAGAAACTTGTAGCGCTCGTTGGTGTCCCGGGCGGTGCCGAACCCGGCAAACTGCCGCATGGTCCACAGCTTCCCGCGGTACATGGTGGGGTGGATGCCGCGAGTGTAGGGGAACTGGCCGGGGAGGCCCGACGCGGGGATCAGGTCGGCGCGGAGGTCGAGGGGCGTGTAGACCGGTGCCACGTCGACCCCGGACAGGGTCGAGAACTCGGCGTCCTCGCGCACCGGCATCCGGCCGACCAGCTCGCGCCAGGCCTGTACCTCGGCGCGGAGTTCCGCCAGCTCGCGGGCCTGCTCGGCCAGGCGGGCCTGCCCGTCGCCCGGAGCGGAATCGGGGGGTCGACGCGTCACAGTCGGCTCCCTTGGCGCAAATCGTCCAGGATGTCCGCGGCCACGCCGTACGGGTTCTGGGTGCCACTGGCGATGCCGGGCAGGCGTTCGCGGATCATTGCGTCGGCGCGCGTCTCGGCCCAGACCCAGCGGCGCACGGCACGTTCCACCACCTCGCGGGTGCGCTCGGCCAGGCGCCGCTCGCGGCGGCGCCCCAGCCCGCCGGAAGTCTCCAGCCACTCGAAATGCCGGTCGAGTCCAGCGGCCAGGGCATCGGTGCCCTCGCCGGTCAAGGCGATAGTGGCGAGCACCGGCTGTTCCCAGGCGGGCGGGCCGGCGGGGGGTGGTTCCGATCCGTCACCCCCGGCAATGCCGCTGGTCCCCTTGCTGCCCGCCCGCCTGCCCGCCTTGATCCCGTGGTGCGCCGGCACGTGGCGGAAGGCGTTGCCGCGACGGATGCCGAGGGTCACCTCGATCTCCTGCCGCAACTTGTCGGCACCGGGACGGTCGCTCTTGTTCACTACGAAGAGGTCGGCGATTTCCATGACGCCGGACTTGAGTGTCTGGATCCCGTCGCCCGATTCGGGAACCAGGACCAGTACGCTGCTGTCGGCGGTGCGGGAAACGTCGAGCTCCGACTGCCCCACGCCAACGGTCTCAACGAGAATCCGGTCGAACCCATAGGCGTCCAGGACGTCGGCCACCTCGCGGGTCGCGATGGCGAGGCCGCCCAGGGAGCCGCGGGTGGCCATGGACCGGATGAAAACCCCGGGATCGAGGGCAACCGACTCCATCCGGATGCGGTCGCCAAGGAGGGCACCACCGGTGAACGGACTGGTGGGGTCCACCGCCACCACGGCGACCGTCAGGTCCTGCGCCCGGAACGCCTGCACCAGGCGCTCGGTGAGCGTGCTCTTGCCGGCGCCGGGCGGACCGGTGATCCCGATGCGCCGGGCGCGGCCGATCCGCGGGTGGAGCGCGGCCAGCACTTCCTCGAAGCCGGGCCGGGCGTTCTCGACCAGGGAGATTGCGCGCGCGAGCGCGGCGGGACGGCGGGCGTCGAACTCGGGGAGGAGGGCGGCGGGCATCACTTCCCGTAAGGTGGCCCGGTCGGTGGGGGCGGGCAAGCTGACCCGGCCTACCGCCGCGGCAGCCGCGGCCGGAAGCGCAGCGGGTTCTGGAACAGGTGGCTGGGAAGGATGAAGATGACCCCGAACATGCCGAACGCGACGACCAGCCCCACCACCAGCAGCTCGACCCGCCGGACCGCGATGAAGACCAGCCCGGTGACCACCGCAACGGTGAATGCGAACGCTGCGAGCAGCGCTCGGCGCACCTGCTGGGCCATGAACCGTTGCATCTCGATGGTGTCGCGAGGGTGCCAGCGCAACTTGAGCTCCTCCCGCTCCACCCGGTGGAGCAGGTCGCGCATCACCCGGAGGGTCTGGCCCGCCTCGGCGGCCCAGTCGGTGAGCGTGGCCTTGGCGTCGCCACCCAGCACCGTCTGGAGCAGCGGGGCCGCGTTTCGCTGAACCACCGGCCGGAGCACCAGAGCGGCGTTGAATTCCGGGTCGTAGCGGAGCCCGATCCCCTCCACCAGCACGGCCGCCCGCCCCAGGTACACGAGGTCCGATGGGAGCATCAACGGCCACTGGTAGAACGTTTCCAGCACCTGTTGCACGACTTCCTGCACTCGCCGCGGGGTGAGGTCATCCCGCGCCGCCACCGCAAGCAGATGCCGCGCCGCGTCGCGCACGGTGCCACGGTCCACGTCGGGATCGAGGATCCCCAGCTCGTAGAACCCGTTGATCACGCCGTCCACGTCCTGCCGTACCGCCGCGAGCACGGTCCGGAGGAGACGCGCCCGGGTCTCCTGCTCCACGCGCGACACCATCCCGAAGTCAAGCAGCACCACACGGCCCCCGGGGTCGACCAGCAGGTTCCCGGGGTGCGGATCGGCGTGGAAGAAACCGTCGACCAGCATCATCCGCACGTACACTTCGGCGATCGTGTCCACCAGCTGCTCGAGCCGCAGCTCACCGCTCGCCAGGCGGTCGTGCAGCCGGTCGATCCGGGTCCCTTCGCAGTACTCGAGGGCGATGACGCGCCGGGTGGTCAGCGCCGGCAACACCTCGGGCACGTACACCCGCGGGTCCGGAGCCAGATTCCGCCGCAGCACCTCGGCATTGCGGGCTTCCTCGCGGAAGTCCATTTCCTCGGCGATCCGCTTCGCGAACTCGCCCACGATGGTGCGCGCGGCGCGCACGTGATGGTTGGGGAACAGGACGTAGAGGGCGAAGAGCAGTTTGAAGGAGACGTCGAGGTCCTGTGCGACCAACTCCTCCACGCCAGGGCGCATCACCTTGACCACGATCTCGCGTCCCTCCCACCGCGCCCGGTGGACCTGGCCAAGCGACGCCGCAGCCAGGGGTGACGGATCGAAGCGCTCGAAGAGCTCCGGAATCGGGCGGCCCAGCTCGGCCCGCACCACGGCCTCGGCGACGCCGGCCTCGAGCGGCGGGACGCGGTCTGCGAGCGTCGCGATCGCGCCCAGATAGGGCTCGGGGAGGATGTCCGCCCGGGTGCCGAAGACCTGGGCGAGCTTGATGAAGGTGGGGCCGAGGCCCGCGATCGTCCGGGTGAGGCGCTCGGCGCGGCGCCGGTGTTGCTCGGCGCTCCGGCGCGCCGGCGTGCCGAAGAGGAGAAAGCGGCGCCGGTCGACGAGGAAGGCGACGAAGAACGGCAGGAGGCGCGCCGAGACGACGAGGAAGCGCACGGTCGCCTCGGGCTACAGCAGGGCGAGGCTCGCCAGGCCGAGGAGCAGGGTGAAGCCGCAGAGGTCGGTGAAGGTGGTGACGAAGATGGACGACGCCACCGCCGGGTCCACACCGATGCGGGCCAGCAGGATCGGCACGAACGCGCCCGCAAAGCCGGCGACGAAGAGGTTGCCGACCATGGCGCATGCCACCACCACACCGAACGGCGGCCCGCCGACGAACCCTGCCACGCCCCCTGCGAGCAGGGCGGCGACGCAGCCGTTGGTGACCCCGACCGCCATCTCCTTGAGCACCACGCCCTGCAGCCCGCGCGGGGTAACCTGCCCCAGCGCGATGCGGCGGATGGTGACCGCCAGGGCCTGGGTGCCGGCATTCCCGCCCATGCCGGCGACCACCGGCATGAACACCGCCAGCAGCGCAAGCTGGCCGATGCGATCCTTGAAGAGGTACACCATCGACGCGGCGGCGAGGGCAGTGAGCACGTTGAGCACCACCCAGGGCAGCCGGCTCCGCACCGCGTCCCGCCAGCCGCCGGTCACCTCTTCGTTCGGTGAGACGCCGCCAAACCGGAGCAGGTCCTCGGTGGTCTCCGCCTCCACCACGTCCGTGACGTCGTCGAAGGTGATCCGGCCGAGGAGCCGGCCCGCGCTGTCGACGACGGCGATGCTGGGAATGTTGTAGCGTGCCATCAGGCGGGCCACCGCCTCCTGGTCGAGGTCCGGCGACGCCACCGCGACCGGTTCGTCCAGCACCTCCCGGACCGGCCGTATCGGCGGATTCACCACCAGGGTACGGAAGGCGATGGTGCCCTGGAGCCGGTGCAGGTCATCGACCACGAATGCCTGGTACACATCCTCGAGCTCCTGCTCCTCCACCTGGCGCCGGATGTCCTCGAGGGCGCCGCCCACCGTGTCCGAGTCGCGCACGGTGAGCATGCCGGTGGTCATCAGGCCCCCGGCAGTCTCCTCGTCATAGCGGAGCAGGCGCTCGACCTCGGGCCGGTCCTCCAGCTCCCGGAGGATCCGCGCCTGGGTGTCGGGCGGCAGCTCGCCCAGCAGGTCGGCTGCGTCATCGTCGTCGAGCTCGTCGACGATTCCGGCGGCTTCCTCGCTGCCGAGGGCGGCGAGCGTCACCTCCGCGTGCGCCTCCTCCGGCATCTCGACCAGCGCCTCGCCCGAAACTTCCGGCGGCAGCGCGCGCACCACGTGCACCCGCTCATCCTCGTCCAGCGCCGCCAGGATGTCGGCCAGGTCCGCGCTCTCGAGGTCGCGCGCCTCGCGCACGAATTCGTCGAGCCGCCCCTCGCGCGCGAGGGCGATCATCCGCTCCTGGGCCAGCTCTTCGAGGCTCACGCCGGTTCCCGGGTCAGCAGGGTGGGCTCCACAGGTCCTGCCTGCACTGCAACCCGCTCAATCCGGGCGCGCGTGGCCTGCAGCACGGTGACTTCGAGGCCGCGGAGCAGGAATCGCTCGCCGACAGCCGGAATCCTCCCCGCCGCCTCCGCCAGCCAGCCCGCGATGGTCGTGGCCCGGGACGCGCCGAGGGTGACCCCGAACCGGGTCTCGACGGCGTCGATCGCAGTGGCGCCGTCCGCCTCGAGGAAGGGGACCGCCCCTTCGCGCTGTGGGCTCACCGCCTCGTCGTGCTCGTCGAAGATCTCGCCGACCAGCTCCTCCAACAGGTCCTCGAGGGACACGATGCCGAGGGTGCCGCCGAACTCGTCGAGCGCGACCGCGAGGTGTCGCCGCTCGCGCTGCAGGTCCACGAGCAGGGCCGCGGCACCACGGCTCGCGGGTGTGACGGCCACCGGGCGCACCGGCAGCGGATCGCCAGGACGAAGCTTGAACAGGTCGAAGACGTGCAGCATTCCCACAATCTCGTCGAGCGTCCCGCGGTACACCGGCAGCCGGCTGTAGCCGCTCTGGCCGAAGATCTGGGTGATCTCGTCGAGGGTCGCCTCCTCGGCCACCGCGACGATGTCGGTGCGCGGCGTCAGCACGTCCCGCACGGAGCGGTCGCGGAACGCGAGCACGCCGCCGGCCATCGCGAGTTGCTCGCGGCTTCCGACGCCGGACGAGACCCCCTCCCGCCACACGTCGCCCAGTGCGTCCTGCGACGATGGCTCCCGCGACGGGAGCAGGAGGCGCATCACCTGACCGAGGGGCCGGAGCACGGGCGAGAGCGTCTCCGCCACCCGCTCCGCGCGCTCGGTGCCCAGGCGGCGAGGCAGGAGGTGCGCGGCCACGATTGCAATCGGCACCGCAATGATCACCGCCAGGACCGAAGCGGCGGGCCATGGAAGGGGCGCCGCCAGCGCCGCCACCGCTCCGCCGAACAGCACCACCCCGATGGCGGTGAGCGCGGACGCGGCCGCGAGCTTCCGTTCGGCCTCCCGGAACCAGGCGACGTCGGCGGCTTCGCCGCGCAGCTCGCTCGTCGCCGCGCGTGCCGCCTGGGCCTGGCCCACGGCGACGAGCGCCACCCCGGCGGTCGCCCCCAGCGTCGCCGCGAGGAGGCCGAGCAGGAGGACCACGCCGATCATGATCATGCGCGGTCCGACCCTGCCCGCGCCGCGCCGCGGCGCACCCGCACCCGGCGCACCCGCCGGCGCGCCACCATGTCCGCCGCGAGCTCGAAGGGCCCGAGCTGCACGACCTCACCGGAGCGCGGCACCCGGCCAAGCTCGGCCAGGACCAGCCCGCCCACCGTGTTCACGTCCTCCCGACCGAACGACCATTCGAGCGCGGATTCGAGTTCCGCGAGCGGCGCGCCTCCCTGGACCAGCCACGAGCCATCCGCCTGCTCGGCGATGGGCGCAGTCTCGTCCACGTCGTGCTCGTCCCGGATCTCGCCCACGATCTCCTCGAGGATGTCCTCGAGCGTGACCAGGCCGGCGGTGCCGCCGAACTCGTCCACCACGACCGCGATGTGGCTCGGGCCGCGCTGGAAGTCGCGCAGCTGGCGGTCGAGGGCCTTGCCCTCCGGCACGAATGGCACGGGACGGATGAGCTCGGTCCATTCCCCGCCACCGTCGCGCACCAGGCGCGCCAAGGCGTCCTTGGCGTAGAGGATCCCCACCACGTTGTCGGGGTGCCCGTCGAGGACGGGCAGGCGGGCGTGCTCCGCCCGCCGGAAGGTCTCCACCACCTCGTCCGCCTCGGAGCCGATGTCCACCGCGACGATGTCGATTCGCGGGGTCATGACATCGGCCACGGTGGTGCGGGAGAGAGCGAAGAGTCCCACCAGCATTTCGCGGCTCTCGCCGATCGCGGCCGGCGCAATGCTGCGCGGGCGCGGGAGGCGCCGGTCTGCCCAGGCCACCATCCGGAAGAGCGGCCGGAACGGTGCCAGGGTGCCGCGTGCCAGCGGCAGGAGCGCGCTCACCAGCTCGGGGGCGAGTGCCGCGAGCAGGCGCGGAAGCCCATCGGCCACGACCCAGACGAACAGCGCGGCCACGGTGATGCTGCCGGCGGCACCCACCGGTGGCCGCGTCCACCACGCGACGGCGGCCGCCGCGCTCGCCCCGGCGAGACAGAGGAGCACCAGGTGGGCGACGTAGAGCCGGCGCGGGAGGGGCAGGTCCTCGCCCGGCGGGCCATGCGAGCCGGCGAAGACCCGGGGCAGCCCGGCGTCGGATTCCCCGGCAATCCCGACGAGCGCCGCCCAGAGGGCGAAAGCGAGCGCGGCGACCGGCGCCGCCACGAGCCCGAGCGTGCCGCTCACCCGAGGCGCCCCACGTAGCGCTCCTGCCTCCGCCACATCGCCGATCGCACCCGGCCGCCGCCGTCGGGATGATCCCATCCCAGCACGTGCAGGGTCCCGTGCACCACCAGCCGCACGATCTCCTCGCGGGGCCGTACGCCGCGGGACCTGGCCTCGCGCTCGGCCACCCAGGGGCAGACGTACACGTCGCCGACCAGCCCCAGGCCGGGCGTCTCGAGACCGAAGCTGATCACGTCGGTGGGGCGATCCTCACCCTTGTATTCCCGGTTGAGGCGGCGCATGGCGTCGCGCCCAAGAAAGGTGATGGAGAGCCGCGCCTCACGGCGCTCACCCTGCAGCACGGCGAGCGCCGCCCGCCGGACCAGCGCATCGGGAACCGCACGCGGACGCCCCTGCACGCTGACGTCAGCCACGCGCGCCTTCCGCGTGGTGCGCAATGAGGTCGGGCGGAATCGTGACCGGGAAGGGATACTCGACCCGCGCGTGGTGGAGGCCGCCCACCACCATGGTGAACGCCACCTTCACCCGCTCGATGTCGCGCAGGGTCAGAGGCGTGTCGTCGAGCTGCCGGCTCCTGAGCTTCTGGTCCACGAGGCGGTCGATGGTCCGGCGCAGCTGCTCCGGCGCCGGGTCAGTCAGCGTGCGCACGCCGGCCTCGACGGTATCGCCGAGCATGACGAGGGCGGTCTCGCGCGACTGCGGACGCGGACCCGGATAATGGAACTCGGGGGAAGCGGGATCGACCGACGGGTCGCGCGACCTGGCGCGCTCCAGGAAGTAGGTGATCGGCGTCGTGCCGTGATGCTCGGCGATGAACGCGCGCACCACCCTCGGGAGCCGCGCCGCCTCCGCGAGCGCCAATCCGTCGGTCACATGATTCCGGATGATCGCAGCCGACTCCGCCGGCGGGAGCCGGTCGTGGGGGTTCACCCCACCCGCCTGGTTCTCCACGAAGTGATTGGGCCGCGACAGCTTCCCGATGTCGTGGTAGTAGCAGCCCACCCGTGCGAGCAGGCCGTTGGCGCCGATCGCGTCGGCCGCGGTCTCGCACATGTTGGCGAGCATCAGGCTGTGGGCCCAGGTGCCGGGCGCCTCGGTGGCGAGCCGCCGCAGCAGCGGACGGCTCGGGTCGGACAGCTCGATGAGGGTGAAGTCGGTGGTGACCCGGGTAATCGACTCGGCCACGGGGAGCAGGAGCAGCGCCAGCGCGGCACAGCCCACGGAGGTCACCACGCCAGTGAGGGCGCTGGCGGCAATCCAGGTGACCGGCCACCCCTGCAGCGCGCCGAGGATGATGGCGCCCGCCAGGTACCCGGCCCACGTCATCCAGATCACCCGCACGAGGTGGACCCTCCGCCGCACGATGCGAACGGACATCGCGGCCGCGGCCCCGCCGACCAGGGCGAAGTAGAGCGTGTGATCGGCCTGCAGCGCCCACTGAGCGCCGAGCAGGACGGAGATCACCAGGGCCGCGATCACGCCGAGCCGCGCATCGTAGAGCACGGTGACGAGGATCGCGGCCAGCGGCGCCGGGATCAGCTCCGGTCGGTGGGGGAACACCCTCGCGACTTCTGCCGTCCCCAGCACCACGGCGGCGAAGAGGACGGCGAAGAACGCCATCTGCCGGAAGTCGCGGTAAGTCTCCGGCTGGTAGAGCAGCAGGAGCAGCCAGCAAACGGCCAGGATGATGCCGTTATAAAGGATCGGGGCGATGGTGTGCCGGAGCAGCTCGTAGCGCGCGGCCTGGACCCGCTCTGCCGCCCGGAGCGCCACCAGCTTCTGCCGGATGAGCGGCGTCACCACCTCGCCGGCCCCGACGACCTGCTCCCCGGCCCGGACGACCGCCTTCACGCTGTCGACCGTTGCCCGGGCCTCGCGCCGGCGGATCTCGCTCTCGCGCGGGTCAGGCACGATGGAGGGGCGGAAGACCTCCGCGGCAAGCTTCCGGAACACGCGCTGCGGGAGGGCGCCGCGCGAGGAAGGCAGGGCGTTCTCCGCGCGGTCGAGAAAGCCGGCGAAGGTGAGAAGGGAATCCCGGGCGACGACGCGCTCGCGGCCGTCGCGCTCGAGCATGAGTTCCGGGCTGGATTCGGCCAGTACCACACCCGCATCGGCCACACCCTGCGTGAGCGTCCGGGTGAGGAACCCGTCGAGCGAGGCACGGGTCGCGCGGGCACGGCCAGGCGCCGCGAGCCAGGTGCGTTCCTCCGGAAGGAGGCCGGCCGGGTGCGCGGCCGCGGATCCGTTGGCGATCAACCGGTCCAGCGCGGCGCGGCTCGAATCGATGGCCGCGGGGTCGAACCGGAACACCGGCCGTACGGCGTTGCCACGGGCCTCGCCCTCGCGCTCGATCTCCTCGCCGGTCTTGTGGACGACGAAGGGGAGCGACGCGGTCACCTCGCGTCCGGCGACCTCACCGGCCTGGTACTCGGGGCTCCCCCGCCCCGCCGGTGGCGGGAACGCGAGGTGGGTGAGCAGGGCCACGCCGGCCAGGAGCGACCAGCGCAGGACGTGGCCGCCGGGCCCCACCCCGCCCGCGGTGCCGGTCAAGGTCAGCCCCCCTGGTCTTCCTGGTAGGCGCGGATGATCTCGCGCACGATGCGGTGCCGCACCACATCGGTCTCGCCGAAGTAGCAGAACGCGATCCCCTCGACACCCGGCAGGATGCGCTCCACCTGCACCAGCCCCGACTCCTCCCGCCGCGGCAGGTCGATCTGGGTCTTGTCGCCGGTCACGACGGTACGGCTGTTCACCCCGAGGCGGGTGAGGAACATCTTCATCTGCGCCCCGGTGGCGTTCTGCGCCTCGTCGAGGATGATGAACGCATCCGAGAGGGTGCGGCCGCGCATGTAGGCAAGCGGGGCGATCTCGATCACCCGGCTCTCCAGCGCCTTCTGCACCCGGTCGTGAGGCATCATCTCGTCGAGCGCGTCGTACAGTGGCCGCAGATAGGGGTCCACCTTGGCCTGCAGGTCGCCAGGCAGGAATCCGAGCGACTCACCGGCTTCGACCGCCGGGCGGGCGAGGATGATCCGCCGTACCTGCCGCCGCGCCAGCGCCTCCACCGCCTTCGCCACCGCCAGGTAGGTCTTGCCGGTCCCCGCCGGGCCGATGCCCACGACGATGTCGTGGTTGGCGATCGCCTGCACATAGTCGCGCTGGCCCTGGGTCTTCGGCACGATCGCCTTCCGCACGCCGGGAAGGACAATCTTGCCGTCCGCGGCTGCGGGCATCTCGGGCGGCGGGCCCTCCGCAGCCAGGCGGAAGACGTCCTCGGGTGCAACCGCCTCACCCATCCGGGCGAGGTCGACGAGACCCTCCACGACCGGCACCGCATGCTCGAGCGCATCCGCGGTCCCGGCCAGCACGAGCATATCCCCGCGGAGCGTGGCGCGCACGGCGAGCGCGCGCTGCAGCTCGAGCAGGTTGGCATCATTCACGCCCGCGAGCAGCAGCGGGTCGGCGCCTTCGATCGAGATCTTGGTGGAGCGTTCGTCAGCCACAGGCGACTCCGTTTCCGTCCAGCGACCACCGCATGGCGCTCAGCGCCCCCCGCGGACCTGCAGGTGGAGCGCGTCCAGCTCGCGTCCGTCCACCCCGGTGGGCGCCCCCTCGAACAGGGCCCGGGCCGCAGTGGTCTTGGGGAATGCAATCACGTCCCGGAGCGACGCGGCGCCGGCCAGCAGCATCGCGATCCGGTCGAGGCCCAGGGCAAACCCGCCGTGCGGTGGAGCGCCCGCCGCGAGCCCGTCGAGCAGGAAGCCGAAGCGGCGCCGCTGTTGGTCGGCCGGGATCCCGAGCAGCTCGAAGATGTGGCGCTGCACCGCGGGATCGGTGATCCGGATGGAGCCGCTCCCCAGTTCGTTGCCGTTGTACACCACGTCGTAGTGCAGGGCCCGGCAGGCTCCCGGATCCTGGTCCAGCCGGGAGACATCGTCGGGGTGCGGCGCAGTGAACGGGTGGTGGGCCGGGACATGATGGCCTTCCTCGCTCCGCTCGAAGAGCGGGAAATCCACGACCCAGGCGAACGCGTGTTCCGTGGACTTTGCAGCACCCGGCCGCCGGGTCAACGCCGTACGCACCGCGTGCAGCGCGGGCGACGTGACCCGGTCGGGGCCCGTGGCCGCAAGCAGGACGGCACCCGCCGCAGCATCCAGGCCGGCGAGGGCCGAAGGCCCGATGGCCTTGACCCCCTGACCTTCCCAGCCGTCACCCCCGCGCCGAGCCCAGGCGAGGCCACCGGCTCCCGCTTCCTTGGCCAGCGCCGTGAAGCCATCCAGGTCCTTCCGGGAGATCTCGACGCCCTCGGCCACGATCCCGCGGAGCCGGCCGCCGGCTCGAATGGCCTCCTGCACGAAGGGAGCGGCGTCGCTCCCCACGGTGGCAGTGAGATCGCGGATCTCGTGCCCGAAACGGAGGTCGGGCTTGTCGACGCCGAAGCGCTCCATCGCCTCGCGCCACGGGATGCGACGGAACGGCACCGCGATCTCCTGGCCGGCCACGGCCCAGAGGTCGACCAGGACGCGCTCGACCACGGCCTGCACGTCGTCCTGGCTGACGAACGAGGCCTCGATGTCGATCTGGGTGAACTCGGGCTGCCGATCGGCCCTGAGATCCTCATCCCGGAAGCAGCGCGCGATCTGGAAGTAGCGGTCGTAGCCCGCCACCATCAGGAGCTGCTTGTAGATCTGCGGCGACTGCGGCAGCGCATAGAACTCCCCCGGATGGATCCGGCTCGGCACCAGGTAGTCGCGCGCGCCCTCGGGCGTCGGTTTGCTAAGGATCGGCGTCTCGATCTCGAGAAAGTCGAGGGCCGTGAGCGTCTCCCGGGCACGCTGGAGCAGGCGGTGGCGCAGGACGAGGTTGCGCTGCAGCTCGGGCCGGCGCAGGTCGAGGATCCGGTGCTTGAGCCGGAGCTCCTCCGACGCCAGCTCCTCCCCCGGCAGCCGTGCCACCGGAATGGCCGGCGTTTCCG
>JBOHSQ010000022.1:0-3934 GCA_050733295.1 Gemmatimonadales bacterium | reverse complement strand
GCCCCGTGCGAACCGCGCGTCGTCCAGCAGGCCGCGCTCGGCGAGCCGCGCGAGTGCGCGTTCCACGGCCAGCGGCGGGTGCTGTTTCTGAATCAGCCGGCGTCGCAGGTCGGCATGCGCGTGCGGGCGGCGCGCCAGCGCGCGCAGGGCCGCACGGCTCGCCGCTTCGACGTCGGCCAGCTCGCGCAGCCGCGCATACGCCGCCGCCGATAGCTCACTGCCGGCGGCCAGGCCGATGGCGTCGAGCGCCTCGGCCGGGAGGGATGCGAATCGCCCCCGGTCCACCTGGACGACCCGGTACCCGGGCCGGCGCGGATCGAGGGCGAGACCGGTGACGATCGACACCTTACTCCTCCGGAGCGGGGCTCTCCTCGTCCACCGCCGGCCCCCCGCCCGTGGCGGGCTTCATTCCCAGATGCTCCTTCACCTTGCCCTCGATTTCGGTCGCGAGGTCCGGGTGATCCTTGAGAAACAGCTTCGCGTTCTCGCGCCCCTGGCCGATACGCTCCTTGCCGTAGTTATACCAGGCCCCGGACTTCTCGATGATACCGGCCTCCGACGCGATGTCGACCAGCAACGACTCGTGGCTGATCCCTTCGTCGAACATGATGTCGAACTCGGCCTGGCGGAACGGGGGCGCCACCTTGTTCTTCACCACCTTCACCCGCACGTGATTGCCGATCACGACCTCGCGGTCCTTCACCGGACCGATGCGCCGCAGGTCGAGCCGCACCGAGGCGTAGAACTTCAGCGCCCGGCCGCCCGTCGTGGTCTCGGGGTTGCCGAACATCACCCCGATCTTTTCCCGCAGCTGGTTGATGAAGATCACCGAGGTCCGCGACCGGTTGATCGCCCCCGCGAGCTTGCGCAGCGCCTGGCTCATCAGGCGCGCCTGGAGCCCCATGTGCGAGTCACCCATCTCGCCCTCGATCTCGGCTTTCGGCACGAGCGCCGCGACCGAGTCCACCACCACCACGTCCACCGCCCCGGATCGCACCAGGATCTCGGTGATCTCGAGCGCCTGCTCGCCCGTATCGGGTTGCGACACCAGCAGGTTGTCCACCTCCACACCCAGCTTCTTCGCGTACTCCACGTCGAGCGCGTGCTCGGCGTCGATGTAGGCCGCCGCGCCCCCGGCCCGCTGCGCATTGGCCACCACGTGGAGCGCCAGCGTCGTCTTGCCGCTCGACTCCGGCCCGAAGATCTCGGTCACCCGGCCCCGGGGCACGCCCCCCACGCCGATCGCGGCGTCCAGGTTGATCGCACCGGTAGTGATGGCATCCACACGCACGCGCGGCGAGTCGGCACCCATCCGCATGATGGCGCCCTTCCCGCAGGTCTTCTCGATCTGAGTGATGGCCAGGTTCAGCGCCTTGCGGCGCTCCTCGGACAGCTTGGCGCCCGCCTCCTTGTGCTCCGCCGCCATGGTCGTCCTCGTCATGGGTTGAGGGCCTCCCCCCTGGTGAGGCCCGAATATATACCGAAGATGCTCCTACCGCCAGCCCGGCCGGAACGCGTCCTCCACGTGCGTCAACCTGCCGCCGGCAATGCCGATGCAGTCGAACCGGTAGACGTCCCCACTCCGGCCAAACCGGTCCACCCAGGCATGGGCCGCTCGCGCGAGCTCCCGTCGCTTCCAGGCCGTGACCGCCTCCAGCGGGGACCCGAAGGCCTCCGAGCGCCGTACTTTCACTTCGACGAAGGCCACGAGCGGCCCCCGGCGGGCCACCAGGTCGATCTCGATCCGTCCGACGCGGAACCGGTGGGCGACGACCGTCCAGCCGCGCGCCTCAAGGAACCGGATCGCCCGCCGCTCCCCCTCCAGCCCGCGTCGCTGCCGCGGGTCACGCCAGGCCGCCGGATCGCTGCGGAGACCGCTGTGCACAAACGGAACGTACGCTGCGCCGCCGGCAGGTGGTAACCAATCCTACGCCGGGGTGGGCCTTTCCTTGCGAGGATGGCTCCTACGCTGTCGAGCACAGCTCATCCAGCTCATCCATCCCCACCAGCACATCCCGCGGCTTGGAGGCGTTGGCCGGGCCCAGAATGCCCGCCAGCTCGAGCTGGTCGATGATGCGCGCGGCCCGTCCGTAGCCGATGCTCAGGCGCCGCTGCAAGAGCGACGTACTCCCGAGCTGGTTCTGGATGCAAACCTCGGCAGCCTGGCGGAACAGGGGGTCCCGCTCCTCCTCGGCACCCGCCTCCCCTCCTCCCCCCTGCCCCGACTCTTCGTCCTCGACCAGTGCCATTTGCTCCAGAATATCCGACTCGACGCGCTGCGCGAGCTGCGCCCGGCGCGCCGAATACCATTCCATCAAACCCTCGGTCTCTTCGGTCGAGATGAAGGCGCCCTGGATGCGGGCCGGCTCGCTCTTGCCAGGCGCCAGGTAGAGCATGTCGCCGTTGCCCAGCATGGTCTCGGCGCCGTTCTGGTCGAGAATCGTGCGGCTGTCCACTTTCGACGCGACCCGGAACGCGATCCGGCACGAGAAGTTCGCCTTGATCAACCCGGTGATCACGTTCACCGATGGCCGCTGCGTGGCGAGAATGATGTGGATCCCCACCGCCCGGGCCTTCTGGGCCAGGGTCGCGAGCGGCGTTTCGACCTCGTGCTGCACCGTCATCATGAGATCGGCCAGCTCGTCGACGATGAGGACGATGTAGGGAAGGAGGCCATCCGTATAGCGGGAGACGGGAGGGGGGAGACGGGAGACGTCCGCGCGGTCCGCCGCATCACTGCTCCCGCCTCCCGTCTCCCGTCTCCCGTCCTCCGCCGGGTTCACCAGCGCCTTCCCCTCCCGGACCTTTTTGTTGAAGTCGACGATGTTGCGGGCGTGGTTCGCATGGAACAGCCGGTAGCGGTGCTCCATCTCCCGCACCGACCACTTGAGCACGGTCGCGGCCTTGTGGTTGTTGGTCACAACGGGGTGCCGCAGATGCGGCAGCGCGTTGTACATGGCGAGCTCCACCATCTTCGGGTCGATCATGAGCATGCGCAGCTCGTCCGGCGCGTAGCGGTAGCACAGGCTCGTGATGATGGTGTTGATGCACACCGACTTTCCCGATCCGGTCGCCCCGGCGATCAGGAGGTGCGGCATCTTGGCGAGATCGTCCACGACCGCGCGGCCTTCCAGGTTCCGGCCGAGCGCGATGGGCAGGATGCGGTGCCGCTCGTCGAACTCTTCGCTCTCGATCAGCTCCCGCAGGTGTACGAGCTGCCGCATCCGGTTGGGGACTTCGATGCCGACCGCCGGCTTGCCGGGAATCGGGGCCACGATGCGCAGCGACGGTGCGCTGATGGCGAGGGCGAGGTCGTCGGCGAGCGCGGCGATCCGGCCTACCTTGACCCCCGGCCCCGGCGTGACTTCGAAGCGCGTGACCACGGGCCCCACGGTGCGATCCGCGACGCGGCATCCTTCCACGCGGAACGTCGCCAGCGTTTCGATCAGTCGGCGGCCCACCGCCTGGATCTCCGTCTCGTCCACCGCGACCTCCGCCCGCGACGGCTCGACCAGGAGCTCGATCGGCGGGATGAGGGCGCCGGGTGCCGGGGCCCCCTTTGGCCCGCGCTTTCGGGGGAAGAGGGAAGGGGGAAGCGGGACGGGTAGGTCCGGACCCGCTGCGACCTCCGGGTCCCCGGAGCCGCTCACCGCAGGCGCGCTGCGCCGCTTGGCCGCCCGCCGATCCCCGTCGTGCCCTTCCCCCTTCCCCCTTCCCTCTTCCCCTTTGCGTAAGACCACCAGCGGATGCCACCCGACGGTGAGGATTCCGAGCGCCGAGAGCGCGACCAAGCCGACGAGCACGCCGCCCGCGGTGCCGAGGGCGCGCCATACCGTGTGGGCGAGGAAGCCGGGGAGGATCCCGACGAGCTTGTGCACACCGCTCCATTCGGCGTGTGCCGCGGGCAGGCGTCCCAGGGCCACGCCGCTCGCGA
>JBOHSQ010000021.1:0-5606 GCA_050733295.1 Gemmatimonadales bacterium | reverse complement strand
CTGCCCGTCCTGCCCGTCCTGCCCGCCCCCGACTAGATTCCCCGCGAAATGTCCGACATCGCAATCCAGACCACGGCCTCCGACGCCGGCAGCCGCTCCTTGCAGGTCACCGTCCCCCTCGACCGGGTCGAGGCGGCCGAGTCGAAGGCGGTGCGCTACTACCAGTCCCGCGTCCGCCTGCCGGGCTTCCGCGCCGGCAAGGCCCCCGAGGCCGTCGTCCGCAAGCGCTATGGCGACGCCATCCGCCAGGCCGCCCTCGAGGAACTCATCCGCGAGAGCTGGGATGCCGCGCGCGAGCGCGAGTCGCTCCAGCCCATCGCCGATCCCTCCATCCGGAACCTCAAGTTCGAGCCCGGCGCGCCGCTCGAGTTCGAGCTGCTGGTCGAGGTCAAGCCCGCGGTTTCGCTCGCGCGCACCGGCGGGTTCACGCTCCAGCGGACCCTCCCGCCCACCACCGACCAGATGGTCGCCGAGCAGGTCGATCGCCTCCGCGAGCACAAGGCGGCCTGGCTGCCGGTCGAGAATGAGAAGCCGTCCCCAGGCCACCTGGTGCGGGTCGAGGTCACCTCGCTCGAGGAGCCCGGCGCCAAGCCCGAACCCCACGTCTTCGTGCTCGGCGAAGGCCGTGCGATCCCGGCGCTCGAGGAGGCGGTCATGTCCCTCCTGCCGGGCGAGACCGCCGAGCCCGAGGTGCGCTTCCCCGACGACCATCCCGATCCCGCGCGCCGCGGCGCCTCCCGCCGCCTCCGCGTCTCGCTCGACGATGTGAAGCGCCAGGAGCTGCCGCCGCTCGATGACGCCTTCGCCCGCGAGGTGGGTGACTTCGATGGCCTCGAGTCGCTCCGCGCCGCCGTGCGCGGCGACCTCGACCGCGAAGCGGCCCGCGAGGCCGACAGCCGCGTGCGCGACCAGCTGGTCCAGCGGCTCGTCGAGGCCAACCAGGTGCCCGCGCCCCACGGGCTGGTGCACCGCGTGCTCCACGGGCTGGCCCACGCCTACGAGGTGCCCGAGGCGCGGATCGAGGAGTTCGAGCGCGAGTTCCACCCCATCGCCGAGGCGCAGGTGCGCCGCGATCTCGTGCTCGATGCCGTCGTCGAAGCCGGAAAGCTCGCCGCCACCGAGGCCGAGATCGACGGGCGGGTGGAGCGCATCGCCGCCGCCTCGAAGCGCAGCGCCGGCGAGGTCTACGCCTCGCTGCAGAAGAGCGGCCGGCTCCGCGAGCTGGAGCGCGCCATCACCGAGGAGAAGGCCTTCGCCTGGTTGCTGGGACAGTCCACCGTCGAAGAGGTGACCCCGTGACGTTGCTGCCGTCGTCGTCCACGATCTATCCGCCCTACATCATCGAGCGCTCCAGCCGGGGCGAGCGGACCTATGACATCTTCTCCCGGCTCCTGATGGACCGGATCGTGTTCCTCGGCGCCCCGATCAACGACGACGTCGCCAACATCATCATCGCGCAGCTGCTGTTCCTCGATGCCGACAACCCGGACAAGGACATCTACATGTACCTGAACTCGCCGGGCGGCATCGTTTCCAGCGGCATGGCCATCTACGACACCATGCAACACCTGCGGGCCCCGGTGAACACCATCTGCATGGGGATGGCGGCCTCGATGGGCTCGTTCCTGCTCGCCGCCGGGGCCAAGGGCAAGCGCGCCGCCCTGCCCCACTCGCGCATCATGATCCACCAGCCCTCCGGCGGCGCCCAGGGCACCGCCGCGGACATCGAGATCCAGGCCCGCGAGATCCTCTACCTCCGCGGCAAGATGAACGAGCTCTACGCGAAGCACACCGGCCAGTTGCTGGACCGGATCGAGCGCGACATGGACCGGGACCGGTTCATGAGCGCGGAAGAGGCGAAGGAGTACGGCCTCATCGACCAGATCTTCGAGCCCCGCAAGGCGGAGCTGGCCGCGGCGCGATAGGACGGAGGGCCGGACGGCTGGGCGGCGGGTCGGGACCGCCTTCGCGGGTGGCGGGAAGATGCCCCGACAGTGACCAGCCAGCCCGCTTGACTCCCCCGTGTACCGCCAGCCAGTATTGACCTGAGGCCGGCCCAAAGACCAGGAACCCGATGTCCACCGATAAGCACCTCCGCTGCAGCTTCTGCGGAAAGTCCAAGGATTCGGTCCGGAAGTTCATCTCCGGCCCGTCGGTGTACATCTGCAACGAGTGCATCACCCTCTGCAACGAGATCCTGGCGGAGGATGAGGAGCGCGAGGTCGCCGAGAGCATCACCCGGGTCCCCAGCCCGAGCGAGATCAAGACCGTCCTCGACCAGTACGTCATCGGGCAGGAGCGCGCCAAGCGCACCCTCGCCGTCGCGGTCTACAACCACTACAAGCGCATCAACGCCGGTCCGAGGGAATCCGACGTCGAGCTGGAGAAGTCGAACATCCTCCTGCTCGGCCCCACCGGCGTGGGCAAGACCCTGCTGGCGCAGACGCTCGCCCGCATCCTCGATGTCCCCTTCACCATCGCCGATGCCACCACCCTCACCGAGGCGGGCTACGTCGGCGAGGACGTGGAGAACATCCTGGTCCGCCTGCTCCAGGCCGGCGACTTCAACGTCGCCGAGTGCGAGCGCGGCATCGTCTACATCGACGAGATCGACAAGATCGCCCGCAAGTCCGAGAACCCGAGCATCACGCGCGATGTCTCGGGCGAGGGCGTCCAGCAGGCCCTGCTGAAGATCCTCGAGGGGACCATCGCCTCCGTCCCGCCCCAGGGCGGCCGGAAGCATCCCCAGCAGGAGTACATCCAGATCAACACCCGCGACATCCTGTTCATCTGCGGCGGGGCGTTCGACGGGCTGGAGAAGATCATCGAGGGGCGCCTGGGCCGGCAGCGCATCGGCTTCGGCCACGAGAAGCCGGTCGAGCGCAAGGGCCCGAACCGCGGCGAGGGACCCTACGCGGAAGTCGAGCCCGAGGACCTGCTCCGCTTCGGCCTCATCCCGGAGCTCGTGGGCCGCCTCCCGGTCATGGTCTCCCTCGGCGCGCTCGACGAGGACGCGCTGGTGCGCATCCTCCACGAGCCCAAGAACGCCCTGATCAAGCAGTACGAGCGGCTCTTCGAGCTCGAGGATGTCGGACTCACCTTCGACGGCGAGGCCCTCCGCGCGGTCGCCCTCCAGGCGATCACCCGCGGCACCGGCGCCCGCGGCCTGCGCGCCATCCTCGAGACCATCATGACCGACCTGATGTTCGAATTGCCCGACCGCGAGGACGTGCGCGAGGTCGTGATCACCCGGGAGAGCGTCACCGACGGACGTCCGCCCCTCGTGGTGACCGAACGGGCTCGCGCCAAGCGCGAAGCCTGAGCCGCCCCTCCGCCCCCGACCGCGGCGCGCGCGGCTCCCCGCTCGCCGCCTTCCCGGTCGAGTTCGTCGGCAGCTTCCCCGATCCCGCCGTCCCGCTCGAGCCCGCGCTCCCCGAGATTGCGCTCGTCGGCCGCTCCAACGTCGGCAAGTCGAGCCTGGTGAACCGGCTCCTCGGCCGGAAGGCGATCGCCCGCGTGAGCCAGACACCGGGCAAGACCACGATGCTCAACGTCTACCGGCTCCCGATGCTCTACCTGGTGGATCTCCCCGGGTACGGCTTCGCCCGGGCCGGCCAGGGCGAGCGCCGTGCGTACCGCCGTCTGCTCCAGGGCTACCTCCGGGACCGCGGCACCCTCCGCGGCGTCGTCTGGCTGCTCGACGTGCGCCACGAGCCCTCCGTCGAGGACCGCGAGATGGGCGAGCTGCTCGCGAAGTCCGGCCGGCCGGTGCTCCCCGTGATTACCAAGGCGGACAAGCTGCCACACGGCCAGCGCCTCGCCCGGGCCCGGGCCATCGGCGAGGCCCTGGGTGTCGGCCCGGAGCCGCCGCTCGTCACCAGCAGTGCCACCGGCCTCGGGATCGCCGACCTCGGGGCCTCCATCCTTGCGGCCGTGCGCGGTCCGAAGGAGTCCTCGTGAAGTCCCTCCCCGCCATCCTCGGCCTCGCCCTCCTGAGCGTCGCCTGCGCTTCCGGCACTCGCGCCCAGTCGCCCGGCGATCCGATGTCCGGCCAGGACAACGCCCTGATGGTGCCGCCCGGGTACGGGACCCTGCGTCAGGACGACATCTCGATCAACATGCGTCTGGACCAGATCGAGATCCGCTTCCTGCCGCTCGATGAGCGCGTGCTCCGGCTGCTCGCGAACGACGCGTACCAGGCGCTCACCGCCCTCGTCCGCCAGAACCAGTCCGGCATCGACTCCATTGCCGCGCGGCGGGGCCTGAGCGCCCCCGGCCTCGCGCTGGTGACCTACCTCGGCCGGGTCCCGAACGCCAGGTTCGACTCCCAGATCCTCTCGCTCCAGAACCGGGGGATGACGCTCCTTCCCCTCGGCGTCGTGCCGCTCGACCCCCGATTCAGCTCCCAGGAGCTGGGCATTCGCGGCCAAGCCCGGGCCATCTACGTCTTCGACCAGATCGTGCCGGTCATCGAGCCGTTCACCCTGGTGTACGGGACCGACCAGGCGAACGACTGGGAGGGCCGCCTGCAGACCCTCGACCGGGAGCGCGCCAGGGTCGTCCTGCGCGCCCAGGCCGTCGCTGGCGACTCCGTGAACCGGTAGGAGGGCGGACAGCAGCGGACGGGAGAGCGAAGCAGCGGTCGCAACGGCGGGGCGTGGCGGGCCAGCCGTCTAGCCGTCCTGCCGTCCTGCCGTCTATTCTCCCCCTATGCCCAGGACCCCCCTCCGAACCCTTGACCTCCCCGGTCCCACCGCCACCGCGTACGAGGGCTGGCTCGCCGAGCTCGACGCGAAACTCGCCGCACCCGCCGCCGACTGGAACGACGTCTGCCGCGACACCCTCTTCCAGATCTGGTATCCCGGCCACGCCGATCTGGCCGGGATGACCGGCGACCCGAAGCTCCCCGCCTCGGCCCGCATCGCCCTGCTCGCGCTCGATCCGCGTAACGTCACCCTCGAGCCCGAGTACTACGGCGACGTCGACCTCGAGCGCTTCCGCAGGGTGAAGCCGCTCCTCTGGCTCTGGTATTCGTTCGACCGCACCGCCGTCGGCGGCCAGCACGTGCACCTCGGCGTGCGCCTCCGCCGCCTGCTCGCGCCGCGCATCTTTGCCCGCTGCGGGGAGAACTTCAAGTGCTTCCAGCACGTCGAGTTCTCCTTCGGCTACAACATGGAAGTGGGCGACAACGTCGTGGTCCACCGTCATGTCCTGCTCGACGACCGGGGCGGCATCCGGCTCGGGAACCGGGTGAGCATCGCCGACTACGCCAACATCTACAGCCACACCCACAGCATCGCCGAGCAGGTCGACGTCACCAACGCGGTGACCGTGCTCGAGGACGACGTGCGCATCACCTACCACGCCACCGTCCTCGCCGGCGTGCGCGTGGGGAAGAGCGGGATGGTCGGCGCCTGCGCGCTCGCTACCAAGGACGTGCGGGCCTGGCACCTGAACGTCGGCATTCCCGCCAAGTCCATTCGCGTGAAGCCCAACGCCCCGCCCGAGGTGCAGCGCACCGTGCGCCTCGGCGGCGACGGGGAGGCCGGGGACCGCTGAGCGGGCCGGTCGCCTGGATCCTCGCCACCGCGGCGGTCCTCCTGGGC
>JBOHSQ010000020.1:0-8608 GCA_050733295.1 Gemmatimonadales bacterium | reverse complement strand
GCTCCATCCCTCCGCTGGCCTCGGGGCGCGGCAGGCCCCGACGCCGGCGCCGTCACGGGCGCCGGCCTCCGTCGCTGCGCGTGAGGCCGCGCTGCTCGCCATCCCGAATCCCGACAGCGCCCGGGTCCACTCCCGCACTCTGAGCGCCCGGCCCCATGTCGCCGGGACGCCTGCGCAGCGTGCCACTGCGGACTACGTGCTCCGCCGCATGGCGAGCTGGGGCCTCGATACCCTCCGCCTCGGACACCGGGTCTGGCTTCCGCACCAGGATTCGGCCGTGGTCGAGATCCTGGGGCCCGCGCGTGCCCGTCTCCGCCTCGAGGAGCCCCCGGTCCGCGATGACCCCGGGACACACGGGGCCCCTTGGCCGGCGATGAACGGCTTCAGCGGGGCAGGGGACGTGTCGGCTGAGGTCGTGTACGTCAACTACGGGTACGCCGAGGACTACGCCGCGCTCGATTCGATCGGCGTGAGCGTGAAAGGCCGGGTGGTGCTGGCTCGGTACGGGCGCGGATTCCGGGGGATGAAGGTGGATGAGGCCGGGCGGCGCGGTGCCGTGGCGGTGCTCCTCTATTCCGATCCCTGGGAGGACGGCTTCTTCCGTGGCCTGCCCTATCCCGAAGGGCCGACCCGGCCGGCCGACGCCCTGGAGCGCGGCAGCGTCCTGAGCGCGGAAGGCGACCCCGCAACGCCGGGGTGGGGAGCCACCCCGGAAGCGAGGCGGCTGCCGCCCGACTCGCTCGGCATCCCGCGGCTGCCCGTCGTGCCCCTCTCGGCGCGGAATGCGGAGCGCATCCTCCGCGGGCTCAAGGGTCCGGAGGTGCCGCAGCCCTGGCAGGGCGCGCTCCCGCTCCGCTATCGCATCGGCGGCACGGCCGATGCGCGCGTCCGCGTCGCGGTGTGGCCCGAGCGCGGCGACCGTGCGTGGAAGAACATCGAGAACACCCTCGGCGTGATCCGCGGCGCCATTTGGCCCGAGGAGGTGGTGATCGTTGGCGGGCACCGCGACAGCTGGGGACCGGGCGCTGCCGACAACGTGTCAGGCGTGAGTGCGATCCTCGAGGCGGCCCGGGCGTGGGGTGTCCTCGCGGCGCGCGGCGAACGCCCCGCCCGCACCCTCGTCTTCGCGACCTGGGACGCGGAGGAGTGGGGGCTGGTGGGCTCCACCGAGTTCGTTGAGTCGGGCGGCGACACCCTCGCCACCCGGGTGGTCGCGTACCTCAACCTCGATATGCCGGCGTTCGGTCCGCGCTTCGCCGCGTCGGCCAGCGCGTCGCTCCAGCCACTCGTGCTCGCGCTGGTCCGGGAGTTTCCCCAGCCCGGCGACAGTGTCTCGGTCTATGCGGCCTGGCGGGCCCGGCTTCGGCTCCCCGACGACCGGGAGCCGCCGGTGGGCGATCCCGGCAGCGGAAGCGATCACTATCCCTTCTCCGCCCACCTCGGGCTGCCGGTGATGAACTTCGGGTTCGGGGGCACTGCGGGCATCTATCACAGCGCCTACGACACCTTCACCTGGATGAGCCGGTTCGGCGATCCGGGCTTCGTCTACCATGCCGGCGTGGCCCGGCTCGCGTCGCTGGCGCTCGCGCGGCTCGCGGATACTCCGATCCTGCCGCTCGATCCGGGGGCCATCGGGGTGCGTGGCGGCAGGGAGGTGGACGCGATCACGGGCGCCGCCCGGGAGGCGGGACACCCGCTCGAGGGCATGGGCGCGCTGCGTGCCGCGTTCGATACCCTGGCAGCGGCGGGGCGGATATGGGCCGCGCGACGGGACTCGCTGCTGTCCGCGGCCACGCCGCCCGCGCCGACCTTGGCCTCGGCGGCCAACCGGCTGGTGCGGGAGGCCGAACGTCAGTTCCTGCGCAAGGAAGGGCTCGCCGGGCACTCCTGGGGGCGGAACCTGCTCCTGGATTCCGACCGCGACCGCGGCTATGCCACCCTCGTGCTGCCCGGGCTCGCCGACGCGGTGGCCGACCGCGATTGGAGCCGGGCCGAATCCGAGGCCGCCGACCTCGCCGCGCGGGCACTGCGCGCCGCCGCGCTCGTCAGGGAGGCCGGCACGGTCTTCGCCGCGCCCGGCGCACCCTCAGAGCCGCGGTAGTGTGACCCCGACCTGGCCCTGGTATTTCCCGGCCTTGTCCTTGTAGCTGATCTCGCAGATGTCGTCCGCGTCCGCCTCGAAGAAGAGCACCTGGCAGATGCCCTCGTTGGCGTAGATCTTCGCCGGCAGGGGGGTGGTGTTCGAGATCTCCAGCGTCACGTAGCCCTCCCACTCCGGCTCGAAGGGCGTCACGTTGGTGATGATCCCGCAGCGGGCGTAGGTGCTCTTCCCCACGCAGATGGTCAGCACGTTCCGCGGAATCCGGAAGTACTCCACCGACCGGGCCAGGGCGAACGAGTTGGGCGGCACGATGCAGACGTCTCCGCTGAACTCGACGAAGCTTCTGGCGTCGAACGCCTTCGGGTCCACCACCGCCGACAGCACATTGGTGAAGATCCGGAACTCGGGCGCCACCCGCATGTCGTACCCGTAGGACGACACCCCGTACGAGATCACCTTCCGGCCCTCCTTGTCCACCGCTCGGACCTGGCCGTCCTCGAAGGGGTCGATCATGGCCGTTTCCCGGGCCATGCGGCGGATCCAGCGGTCGGACTTGATGGACACGGGTGCCTCGGGCGAAGGGGCGCGGAAAAGGGGAGCGAAGTCGGCGGGAAAATATAGCGGCGCCCTTGTCAATCGGGCACTTGCGACGTTTTCTTTCCCGCCTCCGAGAGTGCCCCGCCGGGCATCCTTGCGCACCCCGCTGCACCTGCCGGAAAGGCGTCGATGAGCCAGTCCTACATCGCGCTGCTGCTGGTCGTGCTCTTCGTGGCCGCGAACGCGGTGCTGATGACCGCGGCGTCCCACTGGCTGTCCTGGGGCCGCGCCACCGACGTCAAGCTGCAGCCGTACGAGTCCGGCATCCCGGTGCTGGGGAGCGCCCGCGCGCGGTTCTCGGTCAAGTTCTACCTGGTCGCGATGCTGTTCATCATCTTCGACATCGAGACCGTGTTTATGTTCCCCTGGGCGGTGGCGTTCAACCAGCTCCGGGACATCCAGGGCCTCCTCCTCGTCGAGATGCTGGTCTTCGTCGGCATCCTGGCGGTGGGGTACGTCTATCTCTGGAAGCGCGGGGCCTTCGAATGGGACTGATCGATCCCTCTGGACTCCCCGGCGACCCGGCGGCCATCTCCGTCGCCTCCCCCAACTGGATCACCACGCGCCTCGACTTCCTGATGAACTGGGCGCGGAAGAACTCGCTCTGGCCCATGCCGTTCGGCACCGCCTGCTGTGCCATCGAGTACATGGCCACCGCGGCGAGCCGGTTCGACATCGCGCGTTTCGGCATGGAGCGGCAGAGCTTCTCCCCCCGCCAGGCCGACGTCCTCATCTGCGCCGGCCGGCTGCCGTTCAAGCTCGCCCCCGTCATCCGGCGGATCTGGGACCAGATGCCCCAGCCCAAGTGGGCCATCTCGATGGGCGCCTGCGCCAGCTCCGGCGGCATCTTCGACAACTACGCAATGGTGCAGGGCATCGACACGATCATCCCGGTCGACGTCTACGTGCCCGGCTGCCCGCCGCGTCCCGAGGGCCTGATCTATGGCATCATGCTCCTCCAGAAGAAGATCGCCGGGGAGACCTACAAGGACGACTCGCTCCGCGAGGAGCGCCTGGCCCGGCCCGATGGCCTGTTCCTCCCGCCCGAGCGGGTGGACGAGCTGTCCGAGCCGTTCGGCAACTCGGTGAGCCAGACGAGGTCTGCATGACGGGGCGGCTCGCCCTCGATGCCGCGTTCGGCTCGTCCATTCTTCGGCATGAGGTCGTCTGCGGCGACGCGATCGTGCACGTCGACCGCGCTCGGGTTCACGACGTCCTGGCCTGGCTGCGGGACACGCCGGGGCAGGAGTTCGACTACCTCGTGGACATCACTGCGGTGGAGTACCGCGACACGGAGCGCGACCTCGAGGTCGTCTGGAACCTGCGCGCCCTCGCTCGCGCCGAGGACCTCCGGGTAAAGGTGCCCCTCGCCAAGTCGGGGCCGCTCGACGTGCCCACCTGCACCGACCTGTGGAAGGGCGCCGACTGGCTCGAGCGGGAGACCTTCGACATGTTCGGGGTCCGCTTCACCGGACACCCCGACCTTCGCCGGCTCCTGATGTGGGAGACTTACGTGGAGGGCTACCCCCTGCGGAAGGACTTCCCGCTCCGCGGGCGCCTCAGCCGGGCCGAGCAGACCCGGCAGGCGCTCGGCGGCCCGGCCGAGAAGCATTACTCGATGGAGGAGCTCTCCATCGCCGAGGCCATGCACTACCTCCCCGAAGACATGAAGGCCCGGCTCGCGGCCGGCGGGAAGGGCGAGGTCGAGTGAGCACCCGGACCGTCGAGTTCGAGCTCGCCACCGGCGGCACCGACGCCGCCGGCCGGCCCGCGCGCGTACCGCTGACCGTCGCGAACGATGCCATGACCCCGCTCGGCGGCGAGCACATGCTGGTGAACCTCGGCCCGCAGCACCCGGCTACCCACGGCGTGCTCCGCCTGGTGGTCGAGCTCGACGGCGAGACCGTCAAGCGCATCATCCCGCACATCGGCTACCTGCACTCCGGCTTCGAGAAGCTGGGCGAGTACCGGCAGTACAACCAGATCATCCCGCTCACCGATCGCACCGATTACCTGAGCCCGATGGCCAACAACGTTGGCCTGGCGCTCGCGGTCGAGAAGCTGATGGACATCGAGATCACCGAGCGCTGCCGGGTGCTGCGGGTCATCGCCTGCGAGCTGAGCCGGATCATCTCGCACCTGGTCTGGCTCGGCACCACGGGCATCGACCTCGGCGCCTACACTCCGTTCCTGTGGAGCTTCAACGAGCGGGAGAAGGTCTACAACCTGCAGGAGGCCTGGACCGGCGCGCGGCTCACCACGAGCCTCACCCGGGTTGGCGGACTGATGGCCGACATCCCCGAGGGATGGGAGGAGGGGCTGGCCGAGTTCTGTGGTCATTTCCCCACGGTCCTCGACGAGGTCGAGACGATGTTCTCCCGGAACGCCATCTGGATCGGCCGCACCCAGGGCGTCGGCGCAATGGGACGGGAGGAGGCCATCAACTTTTCCCTCTCGGGCCCGATGCTGCGGGCCTCCGGGGTGGCCTTTGATCTCCGGAAGGACAAGCCCTACCTCGGCTACGAGGAGTACGACTTCGACGTGCCGGTGGGCGAGCACGGCGACATCTACGACCGCTACGCCGTCCGCATGGAGGAGATGCGGCAGTCCACACGCATCCTCCAGCAGGCCCTGGCGAAGCTCCGGCCCGGGCCCATCAACGTCGCCGATCCGCGCCTGGTGCTGCCGCCCAAGTCCCGGGCGATGAGCGACATGGAGGCGATGATCTTCCATTTCAAGCAGGTGATGGAAGGCATCCGGCCGCCGGTCGGCGAGGCCTACATGGGCATCGAGAATCCGAAGGGCGAGCTGGGCTACTACTTCGTCTCCGACGGCACCGCCAAGCCGGTCCGCTGGCGCATTCGCCCGCCGTCGCTCATCAACCTCGCAGCGCTGCCCCGGCTCTGCGAGGGCGCGCTCCTCTCCGACGTGATCGCCATCAATGCCAGCGTGGACATCGTGATGGGGGAAATCGACCGATGAGCGCGGCCCACACCGACGCGCCCCATCAGCCCGTCTTCGTCGGGCCCGTCATGACCCGGCTGGAGGCGCTCTTCCCCAAGTACCCGACCCGGCAGGCTTGCCTGCTGCCGGCCCTCTGGATGATCCAGCAGGAGCGGGGCTGGATTTCCCAGCCTGCGATGGCGGAAGTGGGAAAAGTGCTTGGCCTTACCCCGGCCTATGTGAAGGGTGTTGTCACCTTCTACACGATGTACCACACCCATCCGGTGGGCCGCCATTTCATCCAGGTCTGCACTACCTCGCCCTGCGGGCTCTGCGGCGCTGAGGACACCATGCGCGCCCTGCTCGAGCACACCGGATGCGGCGACCTTGGCGCCACCAGCCCCGGCGGCCGGTTCACGGTGGTGGAGGTCGAGTGTCTCGGTGCCTGCGGGTTCCCGACGCCGGTCCTCATCGACGACGACTTCCATGAGAGCGTGACGCCGGATCGCGTCCCCGGCCTCCTGGCGAGGTACGAGTAATGGGCTGGCCCCATCCGATCCATCCGAAGGAGACGCCGGTCCTCTCGACCCACTTCGGCGAGGCCGAGGCACGCACCTTCGATGGGTGGGTGAAACGGGGAGGCTACGAGGGACTGAAGCAGGCGCTCGGGATGGAGCCTGCGGCCATCATCGAACAGGTGAAGGCGTCGGGACTGCGGGGCCGGGGCGGCGCCGGGTTCCCGACCGGGCTCAAGTGGTCCTTCATGCCCAAGCCCTCGGGGCGCCCGCACTACCTCGTCTGCAACGCCGACGAATCCGAGCCCGGCACTTTCAAGGATCGCGAGATCATGCGCTGGACCCCGCACGCGCTGCTCGAGGGCGTGGCGATCGCCGCGTACGCGATCGGGGCCGAGCGGGCCTACATCTACATCCGGGGCGAGTTCACCGATCCCTGGGCCGTGATGGAGCAGGCGCTGGCGGAGGCGTATGAGCGGGGCGCGCTGGGCGCGAGCGCCTTCGGCAGCGGCAAGCGGATCGACGTGGTGCTGCACCGGGGGGCCGGCGCCTACATCTGTGGCGAGGAAACCGCCCTGATGAACTCCATCGAGGGCAAGCGCGGCAATCCCCGCATCAAGCCGCCCTTTCCCGCGCAGGCCGGCCTCTTCGGCATGCCCACCACGATCAACAATGTGGAGACCCTGGCCGCCGTCCCGCACATCCTGGTGCGCGGTCCGGAATGGTACGCCAGGCTCTGCCTCGGCGATCCCAAGAGTACCGGCACCAAGCTGATCTCGGTCTGCGGCCACGTGCAGCGTCCGGGCAACTACGAGATCACGATGGGCACGCCGATGCAGGATCTCGTGATGGAGATGGCCGGCGGCATGTGGCCCGGCCGCACGCTCAAGGCCGTCATTCCCGGAGGGTCCTCGGTGCCGATCATGAGCGCCGAGGAGGTGGCCCGGTGCGCGACCGACTACGAGGGCGTCGTCGCCGAGGGCTCGATGCTCGGGTCCGGCGGCATGATCGTCATGGACGACACCGCGGACGTGGTATACCAGATCTGGCGACTGGCCCGGTTCTACGCCCACGAGTCGTGCGCCCAGTGCACCAACTGCCGCGAAGGCACCGCCTGGACCACGCGGGTGCTGGAGCGGATTCTCGCGGGGGAGGGGAGGGAGGAGGACCTGGACCTGCTCCTCGACCTGTCCGAGCAGATGACCGGCAAGACCATCTGCGTGCTCAGCGACTCCTGTGCGGCGCCGGTAGTGAGCGGGATCAGGAAGTTCCGCGGCGAGTTCGACGCCTACATCCGGCGCGAGCGCGAGCCGGTGCTCGCGACCGTCTGATGGTCAGGGGCCGGCCGGCCTTCGACCTTCGACCTTTGACCTTCGACCGATGACCGATCTCGTCAACCTCACCATCGACGGCGCACCCGTCTCGGTGCCCAAGGGCACGATGCTCATCGAGGCGGCCAAGCAGGCCGGGGTGCTGGTGCCCCACTACTGCTACCACCCGTCGCTGCCCTCCCCGGGGGTCTGCCGGATGTGCCTGGTGGAGGTGGAGAAGACTCCCAAGCTCCAGCCGGCATGCGTGACCGCCGTGGCCGAGGGGCAGGTGGTCCACACCGCCAGCGCGGAGGCGCGGAAGGCCCGGGAGGCGGTCCTCGAGTTCCTGCTGATCAATCATCCGCTCGACTGCCCCATCTGCGACCAGGCCGGCGAGTGCGAGCTGCAGGACTACGTCTTCCAGGAAGGCCGGGCTGGCACCCGGTACGCCGACTATCCCAAGCGCTTCAACCCGGTGGAGGACTTCGGCCCCGACGTTCTTTACGTGCCGAATCGGTGCATCCTCTGCACCCGTTGCGTGCGCTTCATGGAGGACGTGGCCGGGGATCCGGTGCTCAACGTCTCGGAGCGCGGGGACCGCGCCTATATCGGCATCTTCCCCGGCGAGGCGCTGGACCATCCCTGGGCAGGGAACGTGGTCGACCTCTGCCCGGTGGGGTCGCTGATCTCGAAGGACTTCCTCCACAAGGCGCGGGCCTGGGACCTCGACAAGACCGCCAGCGTCTGCCCCGGATGCACCCAGGGCTGCAATGTCACGGTCGACACCCGGGACCACGCCGTCGTCCGCCTGCGCCCGCGGCCGAATCTCGAAGTGAACCGGCACTTCATGTGCGACGAGGGCCGCCGGTCCTGGCGCTGGATGAACCGGGGCGACCGGATCGAGGCCCCGCTCGTCCGCGACGATGGCCGGCTGCGCGCCACCGACCGCGAGACCGCGCTGGCGAGCCTCGTGGGCCTCCTGCGCGAACCCCGGGGCACGGCCGTCCTCCTCGCCTCCGGCCGCGCCTCCACCGAGTCCCTGGGTCTGCTGCGGGAGCTGCTCGACGGGTTCGACGTCACCGCCGCGATCCGGGTGCCGCGGGGCGAGGAGGCGCCGCTTGCGACGGTGCCCAACCTGGCGC
>JBOHSQ010000019.1:0-10733 GCA_050733295.1 Gemmatimonadales bacterium | reverse complement strand
CTTCTGCAGGGCGCCCACCAGCTGCTCGCGCTCACCCTCGATCTGGTCGATCTCGTCGTCGGTGAGCTCACCCCAGCGCTCGCGGACCTTGCCCTTCAACTGGTTCCAGTTGCCCTTCAGGATGTCGCGGTTCATGGCCCTGCTCCTAGAAGAATCATTGAAAGGAGAGCGGACGCGGAACGTCGCGCCGGAGCGAGGAGGAGTGCCATGATCGTGCCAGCAGGCGGCACGGATGATCGGCCGCAATCCGGGCGAAAGGAAGCGGGAGGCGGCCAGCAAGATGAGTTGCCCGGTGACCGATTGACCCGCTGGAGGGTTGATGCGGCCCGGGACTGACCGAGCGATCAGGTGAGCCCGGGTTCCTCGTCCAATTCGTGCTCCCTGCCCCACCGGCGCGCGCCGAAGAACCGTTTGAGCAGGGCGCCGGATTCCGACTCGAGGATGCCACCGACCACTTCGGGGTGATGGTTGAGCTTGGGGTGTCGAAGGAGGTCGTGCAACGAGCCGGCCATGCCGGCGCGGCTGTCCCAGGCGCCGAAGACGACGCGGCTCACCTTGCAGAGCACAATCGCGCCGGCGCACTGGGCACACGGCTCGAGCGTGACGTAGAGGGTCGCGCCGACGAGCCGGTCCTCCCCCATGGCACCCATGGCGCGCTGGAGCGCCAGGAACTCCGCGTGCGCGGTCGGGTCGCGCCGCTGCAGCGTCTCGTTGTGGGCCTCGGAGAGAGTCTCGCCGTCGCGAATGACCACCGCTCCCACCGGCACTTCCTCGCGCACCGCCGCGACGCGCGCGAGGCGGAGTGCCGCCTCCATTCCGGCGAGATCGGCCGGGGTAAACGGTCCCCTACGCACCTACCGGCTCCGGCACCGCGGCCTCGCGCTCGAAGACGATCCCGCCGTCCCGGACGGTGGCCGCGATCGTGTCGCCATCGGTGAAGCGGCCCTCGAGCAGCTCGAGCGCGATGGGGTTCTGCAGCCGGCGCTGGATGACCCGCTTGAGGGGGCGCGCGCCGTAGACCGGGTCGTAACCTTCGTTCACCAGCAGGTCCGTGGCATCGTGATCGAGCCGGAGCTCGACCCCGCGCTGGGCCAGGAGCTGGCGCAGGCGGCCGAGCTGGAGCTCCACGATGCGGGCCAGGTCCTCCCGCGAGAGCGGGTGGAAGACGATGACGTCATCGACCCGGTTGAGGAATTCGGGCCGGAAGTGGCGGCGGAGCTCGTCGCGGACCCGGTCGGCCACCTCCTCCCAACCGGCGTCGCCGGCCGAGCGGCCGCCGGCCCAGTCCACGATGAACTGGCTGCCGACGTTCGAGGTCATGATGATCACCGTATTCCGGAAGTCCACGGTGCGCCCCTGGCTATCGGTGAGCCGCCCGTCGTCGAGCACCTGCAACAGCAGGTTGAAGACGTCGGGGTGGGCCTTCTCGATCTCGTCGAACAGGATGACCGAATACGGCCGGCGACGCACCGTCTCGGTCAGCTGTCCTCCTTCCTCATACCCCACATACCCCGGAGGTGCACCGATCATCCGGGCCACGGCGTGCTTCTCCATGTATTCCGACATGTCGAGCCGCACCATCGCGCGCTCGTCATCGAAGAGCAGCTCGGCCAGGGCGCGGGCGGTCTCGGTCTTCCCCACACCGGTCGGGCCGAGGAAGATGAACGAGCCGGTGGGACGATTCGGGTCCTGCAGGCCGGCACGGCTCCGCCGCACTGCGTTCGCCACCGCCTCCACGGCATCGCGCTGGCCCACCACCCGGCGGGCGAGCTCGTCCTCGAGGTGAGCGAGGCGCTCCCGCTCGGACTCGAGCATCCGGGTGACCGGAATGCCGGTCCACTTGGCCACGATCTCGGCGATGTCCTCGGTGTCCACCTCCAGTTTGAGGTAGCGCGCCGACTTCTGGAGCTCGGCCAGCTTCGTCTGCCCCGCCTGGACCTCGGCCTCGAGCTCGGGAATGCGGCCGTAGCGGAGCTCCGCTGCGCGCTGCAGGTCGCCCTTCCGGGTGGCCGCGTCCACCTCGCCCTTGAGCGCCTCGAGCTCGGCCTTCCTGGCCTGCATCTCGTGAATGGCGGCCTTTTCCGCCTGCCACTGGGCCTTCATGCCCGTCGAGCGCTCCCGCAGTTCGGCGATCTCCTGCTCCACGGCCCCGCGCCGCTCGACCCCGGCCTTGTCGCGCTCCTTGCGAAGGGCCGCCAGCTGGATCTCCAGCTGGACGATCCGGCGCTCCACCTCGTCGATCTCCTGGGGGAGGCTGTCGATCTCGATGCGCAGCCGGCTCGCGGCCTCATCGACCAGGTCGATCGCCTTGTCGGGGAGGAACCGGTCGCCGATGTAGCGGTCGGAGAGCGTAGCCGCCGCCACCAGCGCATTGTCGGTGATGCGGACGCCGTGGTGAACCTCGTACTTTTCCTTGAGGCCGCGCAGGATCGCGATGGTGTCCTCGACCGACGGCTCCCCCACGTAGACCGGCTGGAACCGGCGCTCCAGGGCCGCGTCCTTCTCGATGTGCTTGCGGTATTCGTCCAGCGTGGTGGCCCCGACGACGTGGAGCTCGCCGCGCGCGAGGGCAGGCTTGAGCAGGTTGCTCGCATCCACCGCGCCCTCGGCCGCGCCGGCACCGGCGATGGTGTGCAGTTCATCGATGAAGGTGATGAAGCGCCCCTCCGACTCGGTCAGCTCCTTGATGACCGACTTGAGCCGTTCCTCGAATTCGCCGCGATACTTGGCGCCGGCCAGGAGCTGGCCCACGTCGAGCGCCACGATCTCCTTGTTGCGGAGCGACTCGGGCACGTCGCCGTGCACGATGCGCTGGGCCAGGCCCTCGACGATGGCGGTCTTGCCGACGCCGGGCTCGCCGATGAGCACGGGATTGTTCTTGGTGCGGCGGGAGAGGACCTGGATGACGCGGCGGACCTCCTCGTCGCGACCGATGACGGGATCGAGCTTCCCGCGCCGCGCCTGGTCGGTCAGGTTCCGGGTGAATCGCTCCAGCGCCTGGTACTTCTCTTCCGGGGACTGGTCGGTGACCTTGTGCGCGCCGCGTACTTCCTTGAGCGCGTTCCGGAGAGTGGTGGCGTCGATCCCGAGGGGAGACAACAGGGCACGAGCGGTGGTGCCCTTCTCCTCGACCAGCGCCAGGAGCAGGTGCTCGGTCGAGACGTAGGCGTCCTCGAGGGCGCGAGCTTCTTCCTCGGCGTTGTCGAAGACCTTGTGCAGCTCCCGGCTGAAGCTGGGCTCGCCGCCGCCTTCCTGCCGGGGGAATCGCCCGATCTCCCGTTCGACCTGCCCCCGGAGGGCAGTGAGGTTCACGCCGGCCTTCTGCAGGATGGGGACGGTGACGGTGTCTTCCTGAGCCAGCAGCGCCGCCAGCAGGTGGGCGTCGTTCACGACGGGATTCCCCCGCCGCCGAGCATCCTCGCCCGCCTCTCGAAAAGCCTCCTGACCCCTGAGAGTCAGCCGCTCTGGCCGAAGCATCGCCCCTCCGCCTTTCCGCGTTCTTCCGGCAATCTCCCGGAGCCTGATCGGGGGTGCAAGCCCTGGGCCCGCGATCCCTGCCGAAGTGACAGCATTTTGTCAGCTGACTGGCCATAAAGCCTTAGCCGGAGCGACGATATGTCACCCCGGCTAAGGGACTACTGGAGGGGATCGGCGGGCGATCATCCGCCCGACGTATCGCTGGCCATCGACCGTGAGGACGGCCAGGTAGACTCCCGCGGAGAGTTCCTGGCCGCTCTCATCGAACTGGCCGTCCCAGTCGGCCAGGTAGCGGCCGCAGCTGAGCCGCACGCCGTCGAGCCGGAGGCTATTACTGCCCCGAAGGACCGCCACGGCCACGGGTTGGGCCAGCACATTCACGATCCGCAGGGCGACCACCGGCCGGCGGCCGCCTCGACACAACTCCTGGTTGAGGGTGAAGGGAATCGTCGTCGAGGGCCAGAACGGGTTGGGGAAGTTTTCCCCGAAGTCCACTGGCGGCGGGCCCTGGGCCTGTTGAGCCGACAGGGGCACCGCGAACACCAGCAGAATGAGCCCCCAACCCCACAGCGTTTTTCGCACGGGGACTCCTTGGCTGACGGACGTGGTGGTTCGTTCGCGGGCCTCCTGAGGCTATGAAAGTGCTTGTCCCAACTGGGGTTACTGGAAGATGCGAAGCCGCCGGCGGTGGTGTCAAGCAGGCGGTCCGAGCTGCGGTCCTGCGATGCGGACATCACCGCGGCGGAGAGTCCAGCCCTGACGATCGGACCACTCGAGCAACGGGATGAGGTGCTTGCGGGAGAGGGCGGTGCGGTCCCGCAGCGCCGAGGGGGTAACGCCGCCCACCGCGGTGAGCCCCTGCAACGTCGCTCTCAGCACATGGGCCGCCCCTGCCCCGAGCCAGTGCGAAGCGTCGAGCCGGTGGATGAGGCCGCGCCGCTCGCCTTCGCGCAGGAGCACGGGAACCTCGGCGTCGGACTTCCACCCGAGCTCGTCCGCCGAGGGGGCGGCGAGCCCGGCCGATTCGATCCGCGCGACAAGCGCGAGCAGCCGTTCGTCCCGCGCGGAGTCCGCCGATACAGATTCGACCAGCTTGGCCTCCGGCGCGCGGGGCGGCTGCCGCCAGAGTCCCGAGGTGCGCACGAGACCGCTCGCGGACGCGACCGCCTGTGCCTCGCTTTCCGGGATCCCCGTGAGGACCGGAAGCTCGACGTCGGGAATGCCTCCTCGCCTGCGCGCGGCGAGCGCGGCCAACCGGACCTCCGACGCCTCGTGGGACAGGTCCGGGAGCCATCGCGCGCGCGGTGGCGGCGAGGGATCCAGCACCACGCCGCCGCCCAGCGTGGCAACCGGGCTGTAGCCGCGGACGACGAACCGGTCTCCAGCGCGCGCGGCCAGCGGAGACTCGAGCCGGAGCCGCGCCACCGCGGGCTCGCCCGGACTCGGCTGCACCCTTGCCATGACTTCCGCCGTGCCGAGGAGAACCCGGACCCGAGTGCGGGGCTCGAGCACCGCGCCGGGCGTGAGATCGAGCCGGACATCGAGGACACCGGCCTCGCGCCATCCCCCTCCGGCGTGCACGAGACTCATGCCCCGCACCGCCCCGGTGCGGGGGACGCCGGCGAGCGCCACTCCCGCCCGCTCGCCTGACCCGACTTCCTTGGCATCGCTTCCGAACGTCTGTACTGCCCGCACGCGGGATTCGACGCCACCCGGCACGAGCAGCACCCGGTCGCCGACGCGCACGGATCCGCTCACGACGGTGCCGGTCACGACGGTGCCCGTGCCGGGCAGGGAGAAGGCACGATCGATGTGGAGGCGGAAGAGATCGGGCGGACGAGCGGACGAGCGGGCAGGCGGTCGGACGAGTGCGGCAAGCGTGGAGCGGAGCCGATCCAGGCCTTCGCCGGTCTTCGCGCTCACCACCACTGGGGCGGTGAAGGTGACCGGCGAGCCTACGAGCCAGGCGCGGACTTCCTCCGCCACCAGGTCCGCCCAGCCCTCCTCGACCCGGTCGGCCTTGGTGATTACCGGGACGCCCACGGGCACCTTCAGCGCTTCGAGCACCGCGCGGTGCTCGCGGGTCTGCGGCTTGATGCCCTCGTCCGCGGCGACGACGAGGAGTACCACACCCATCCCGGAGGCGCCGGCTGCCATGGTGCGAACGAGGTCCTCATGCCCCGGGACGTCCACTACGCCCGCCCGCAGGCCGGGCCCGAGGTCGATCGGTGCGAAGTTGAGCTCGATGGTGATGCCGCGGCGGCGCTCCTCCGCGAGCCGGTCCATGCGCCGCCCGGTGAGTGCCTCGATCAACGCGGACTTCCCGTGATCGATGTGGCCCGCCGTTCCGATGATCATGCGGCCCGCCAGCCGGCGCGTTCCCAGAACCCCAGCGCGGGAAGCTCCGCCCCCTCCGCCAGGTGGTACTGCACGTAGCGCGAGAGCAGCCGACGGTGCGCTGCGGCGTGAGGGGCATCGAGATCGGGAAGCAGGGCCACGGGATCGAGGAGGTCCTCCAGTCCCGCACGCGCATCCTCAGGCAGCCGGGTGGCAGCGTGGCCCGCGGCACAGCTCGGGCAGAGCGCGCCGCCGTCGCTGGTGCTGAACGGAAGCGGGCCGGTCGTCGGCACGGGGTTTCCGTCCCGGGCGCAGCGCTCGAGCGAGGGGGCGAAGCCCAGGACCGAGACCAGGCGCCAGAGCAGGCGCAGAGCCAACGGATCCAGCGCCACCGCGGGCGCGTCCTCCAGGAGGGTGAGCCCGCCCTCGAGCAGGTCGAATCCCACGGAATGCGGCCCGGGGTTCCCGAACCGGAGCATCACCTCGGCGAGCGCACTCGCCGCGGCCCAGCGGTCCACGTCGCCGGCGAGCGGAGCCCGGAGCCGGACCAGGTCGAACGCGGTGAGGAGCTGGAGCTCGCGGTGCTCCCGCACGATGAGGTGGGCCACGCCGGAGGAGAGGAGCTGGAGCGAGGCGCCGAACCGGCTCCTCGGGCGCAGCGCGCCCTTGGCGATGGCGCTCATGATGCCGAGGTCGCGAGTGGCGAGACGGACGACCTTCGACGTCTCGCCGTACCGGACCGCGGAGAGCAGAATCGCGGGGGTGGTGGTCGGCGGCACGCGGCAGCCGTCCGGCCGACTCAGTCCTCGCGCGGCACGAGGGCCACGGCCGCGGCGGTGGGACAGGCACCCAGCGGCAGGTCGCGGACGCTGGTGAGATCGCTGCGGAGCTGGGTGAGGGTGCCGGGCCCGCCGGGGCAGGCGCCCTGGCGTGCCACCCACACCCTTCCCTCGCCGTCGGTGGCCACGCCCACCGCGCCACCGAGGGGAATTCCGTTCCCGGCACCCCGGGTGAACTGGCGGGTGCGGGTGTTGAACTCCATCAGGCCCTCGGTCGGCGAGGCGATGAGCAGCCGGTCCCCGAGTGGCGCCGGCCTCGCCGGCCGGACGCCGAGGCCTCCGAAGGTGGCGACTTCCTCCTCCCGAACCGGATCCACGATCGCGAGCCGGCCATCTGGGGCCACCGCGTCGCCCTGTGCAATCACATACAGTTGGCCGTCGTCGCCCACCGTGGCGGCTCGCGCGTTCAAGGACCCCGGGAGCCCAATCGAATCCGCTGGGCCCGGCGCCTCGAACACGTCGGGATCAAGCACGTCGATCCAGCTCGGGCCCAGGGCGCAGCGGTCGATCACGCTCTCGCACGGCTCGGTGTTGGCGCTGAGGACGAACAGCCTGCCGCGAGTGAACACGATCGCGCGCGGCTCGCTGCCGACCTCGATCGAGGAGGTGTCGCCGGTCACCAAGTCGATGCGCGCCACGCGGTCGTGCCCGGCGAGGGTCACGAAGAGCACGGTATCCGCCGTGAACGCCGCCTCGGCGGGCTCCGACCCGTCCGGAAAGCTCACGACACGGAGCACGGCGAAGCCGTCGAGGTCGAGGATCTCGACCGCGTCGGCAGCGCCGAGCGGGATCGCCGCGAGACGACCGCGAGTTGCAACGGCAGCAGGAGTCGAACCCGGGAGGAGACTGACCGGGGTCAGGGCGCCGGGGTCGGCGGCCGGCAGCACCGAGAGGTCCGGCACCGCGGAATCGGGCACCAGCACCAGCTCGAGCGGGGGCGGCAAGGGATCCGACACGTCGGCACAGGCGAGCACCGCGAGCAAGACTCCGCCGGTCAGAACAAGGCTATGACGAGGCATTGATCCAAAGCTAGCCGTTCCCCGCCCCGGCCGCCGCTCCGCGCCTAGCGACCGGCCCGCACCCCAAGGAACACGGCACGTCCGCGGCCCGGATAGCCGACGATGGTCTCGTACTCCTCGTCGAGCGCGTTCTCGAGCCGGAGGGTGGCGGCGAGCGGGAACGAAGTGGCGGGGCGGACCTCGAGCGTGAGGTCGACCAGCGCGTCCGACCCGAGCGTCACCCTCTCCGCGGGAAATGCGTTGAAGTCCACGTCTTCCCTGCTGCCCACCCAGGTGACCCGGGCACCGGCCCGGACCGCGCCGGCGGGCCAGACGTCGATGCCCAGGGTCCCGGCATCCGACGGCCTCCGGAGGAGCGGCTCGCCGGGCTGGAAGGCCACGCTTCCACCGCCGCCCGACTCGGTGACTTCGGTATCGAGCCTGGTGTACGCGGCGCTCACTGCGACCGAGCTCGTGGGGCGCACGCGAAGGCCGACCTCGAGCCCGCGGGCGGAGGCCTCCCCCAGATTGAAGTACGTCGGTTCCCCCGGGGCGGCCGTCTGGTACTGGATAAGGTCCTTGAAATGCTGGTCGAACCAGGTGGCCTCGAGCGTGAGGACACCGGCCAGCAGGCCTTGGGCCACCCCGACCTCCCAGCTCCGGCTCTGCTCCGGATCGAGCTCCGGGTTGCCCACCTCGAACGGCGAATTGGCGAAGGTCTCCGCCAGCGACGGAGCCTTGAACGCGGTGCCGACCGAGCCCCTGAGACGCGTCTCCCGCGCTGCGCGGAAGCTGGCCCCCAGCCGCCAGGTGAAGAAGGAGCCGAAATCACCGTCGTCCACCCGCGCGCCGGCGGTCACGGTGAGCGGCGTCAGGACATCGCCTGCGGCCTGGGCGTACCAACTGGCCGTGGTGCGCGACTCATCGAACGGGACGTCGGGCTCGGTGAAGGCGCCGCTCCCGAAATTCGACGTCGACTCGCCGGTCCGGCTCTCGGCCTCGCGCTCGAGGGCTACGCCGGTCGACACGGTGATCACCGCACCCGGCCGGAGCAGCGCTCGAAGGTCGGCGCCCAGTCGCGAAGCGTCCCGGTCCTGGGTGGAGGCGTAGGCGAAACCCACGGTATCCCCGGGGCTGTCGGAGTCGTTTCGCGCTCCGCCGTCGGCATCGGCGAAGGTGAGCGCGAGGCGGCCCTCGACCAGGTCGGAGAAGCGGTGCCCGCCGTCCAGCGACAGGGCCAGCTGGCGCTCGAAGGTCACCTGGTTGCTGTCGACCGGCAGGCCGGCGAAATCAGTCGGGAAGTGGCTGGAGTGGTCGCCCCACCGGGCCGCGAGGGCAATGTCCGTGGCCGCAGCGGGCGCGTAGCCGACGCGCCCGGACAGCACGGTGTTGTCGAAGTCGCTGTTGAAGCCGTAGGTGCCATCGGTGACGGTCCGCGACACGCCGGCGCTCGCGCTCACCCGGCTGCCGCCACCGGTCGCCGACGCCTCGCCCACCCAGGTCCCGTAGCTCCCGCCGGTGATCGTGGCCGCCCCCGCCACCGGCCCACCGCCACGGCGGCTGAAGAGCTGCACCACGCCGGAGACGGCGTCGGAGCCATGCACCACGCTCGCCGGACCGCGGACGATCTCGATCCGGTCGATGTTGTCGAGGGTGAGCGCGGCCAGGTCGATCGCCCCGCCCGGCGCGTTGAGCGGCACGCCATCCAGCAGCACCTTCACGTAATCGCTCTCGCCCCCCCGCATGAACAGCGACGACACGCCGCCCCACGAGCCGGTGGAGACGACATTCGCGGAGGGGACTTCGCGCAGGGCGTCGGCCACGAAGCGGACGCCGCGCCGGCGGAGCTCCTCGCCATCGAGCACAGTCACGGCGGCAGGTTCACTGCCGGCGGAAAGCGGCAGGCGGTTGGCAGTGACGACGATATCCTCGACCGGGACGGGCTCCTGGGCTGCAGCGAGCTCGGGGACGAGGGAGGAGGCCAGGAGGAGGGAGATCAGTCGCATCGGGCGCAGATGATGTTGGAGAGCGAGGGGCAAGGGAGTCACGCGTCGGTGCTCCGGGAGCGCGGGTCGTCGCTCCGCAGGGGCACGACCTGCGGCGACCCGTCGGCCAGCCGAGAAACGGCCACCGGCCAGGCGAAGGTGCGCGACACGGTGGCCACCTGCAGTACCTCGCCCGGTGTGCCGCCGGCGGCGACGCGGCCGCGATCGAGGAGGAGCATCCGGTCGGCAAAGCGGGCGGCGAGATTCAATTCGTGGGTGACGACGAGCGCGCCGAGGCCCTGGTCGGCGAGCTTGCGGACCAACTCGAAGGCCTCCATCTGGTGCCGCACGTCGAGCGAAGCGGTGGGCTCGTCCAGGACCAGCAGCCGGGGCTCCTGGGCAAGCGCACGGGCGAGCCGCACCCGCTGCCACTCCCCGCCGCTCAGCAGGTCGGTGGGCCGGGCGCGCAGTGCCACCACGTCCGCGCGCTCGAGCGCGCGCTCCACAGCATCGCAATCGGCGGGGCCGGGCGGCTCCAGGGCGCCGAGCCAGGGGTAACGCCCCAGCATGACGGTGTCCTCGACCCGGAGCGGGAACGCGGGCTCCTCGCGCTGGCCCACCACGCCAATCGCGCGGGCGACTTCGACACGGGTCCAATCCGAGAGCGGCCGGCCGTCGAGGGTGACGTGACCGGTATCCGGGGGCAGCGTGCCGAGCAGAACGCGGACGAGCGTGGTCTTGCCCGCCCCGTTCGGCCCGACGAGCGCAAGGAGGCTCCCCGGTTCGACCCGGCAGGAGACGCCGTGGAGCACCTGCTGGCCGCTCCGGTACGCGGCGACGACGTCGCGAGCCTCGAGGATCATCGCAACTCCCGCCGAAGCAGGGCCGCGAACATGGGGACGCCAACCAGCGCGGTCACCACGCCGACGGGCAGCTCGACCGGTCGCGCCACGGTGCGGGCCAGCGCATCGCACAACACCAGGAACGCGCCGGCGCCCACGAAGACCGCAGGGAGGAGCCGCGCGTGGAGGGGCCCGGTGAGCCGCCTGGTGGCGTGCGGCGCCACCAGTCCCACGAACCCGACGACGCCCGAGACG
>JBOHSQ010000018.1:0-2621 GCA_050733295.1 Gemmatimonadales bacterium | reverse complement strand
CCACGGCTCCGCCGCGGTGCCCCGCGCGCGTGGGGGTTCGGGGGCCATTTCGGGCCCCCATGGAGTCAATCGGCTACGGGCGCGCGGCGAGCGTCGCCAGCACGGGACGGTCGGTCGGGAACGCGAGGGGCGGCGGCGCGGCGGGATCGAACCAGTCGACCGCCACCGCGTCGTCGCCCGCGCACGGCGCAGCACTCGGGTCCAGCAGCCGCGCGCTGAACCAGATCCCGACGGTGGGACGCTCCGGATCGTGGCGGTTCACCGTCACCTGAAGCACGTCCCCGATCTCGATCGCGACCCCGGCCTCCTCGAGCGCTTCGCGGGCCGCCGCCGCTTTCAGGTCCTCGCCCCACTCCACGTAGCCGCACGGAATGCACCACTGGCCGGCACCGAACTGGCCGTGCGTGCGCTGCACGAGGAGCACGCGGCCCGTCGCGTCGCGGACCAGCGCGGCGACGCCCACGCCCATGTTGGCGAAGAACACGAAGCCGCAGGCGGCACAGGTGGGACGCGGCGACGCGTGGTCGAGCGGCGCCGCGCAGCGCGGGCAGAACCGCCAATCGTCGCCGAGCGTCACGCGCCCCCGCCGAGATGGCGCGCGACATGCGGCGCGACCTCGTCTGCGCAGTCGCGCGCGAACGCGCAGAAGACCACCCGCTCGATCGTCATGCCCGTGGTCGTGACGAGCTGTGAGGAGGCAAGAGGTTGTTGCCGCCGGGGAGCCGGCTCATGGGTGGCGGCGACGCGAGAGCCATGTGGGGTCGGGTGTAGTTGTAATGCGCCAGCCAGCCCGGCAGCAGGCGGGCGCGATCGGCCGACGAGTAATACGGCCGCGCATAGGCCCACTCCCGCAACAGGGGCGGAATGAAGCGCTCCGCCTTGCCGTTCGTGCACGGGGTGTGGGGGCGCGTGCGGTGATGGCGCAGGTGCAGCGCCTGAGGGCAGGATCTCGGCGTAGGCCACCCGCGAATGATCGTCGAGGGCGACATGGACCACGTCCCACCCCGCCCCCCGGCGCTGCCCCCGCCGGTCGCCGGTCATGCGATGGCCCAGGGCTCTCGCGTTCATGGGGCGCGCCGTCCCGGGTATCGCGGAAGGAGCGCGGTCAGCAGGCCCAGCGAGAGCAGGAATGGGGTGAGCCGGTACACCGTCGAGATGCTGGTGAGGTCGGCCAAGCGCCCCAGGGCGGCGGCCCCGCCGAAGCTGAGGCCGTACGAGGCCTTCAGGATGGGATAGAGGGCGGGCACGAGCGACTGCATCAGGTCGTTCAGCAGATGGCAAAAGCTCAGCGACAGAATGATGGTGAAGCTCGCAGTCTGGGCGACGGTCCGTGAGGAGACGGCGGTGCCCGGGCCCGGCACGCCGCTCGTGGCCAGAGTGCGATCGTTCACCGAGGCAGGATACCAGCGCTGTCGGGCGGCGTGGCGTCAGCGTCGACGCCTGGCGCCGCGGATCCTGGTCACGAACTCCTTGACCGAGAGCGTGCGGGCGCCGGCGCGGCAGGCTCCATCGGCGACGTCCTGGTCGTCGGAGATGACCGTGACGCCGGGCCCGGCGTGCTCGATCAGGAGCGTGTCCGCAGACTTCTGGACCGAGGAGAAGATCACGACGATCCCGGCGCCTCCGACGTTCCGGCTCCCGCCCTTGGCGCCATCGAAGATGACGGTGAAGCGGTCCCGCGAGCGCTGGGCGGCGTTCGTGAGCAGATGGGCAAGAGCGTCGCGGCCCGCCGCCAGTCCCTCCCGGGTCTCCCGGTCCGCCAGCTCCGGAATCCGGCGGATGACGTTGTAGCCATCGACCACCCAGTGCATGTGGCCCCCTCCGGTGACGAGACACCGAATCCGGTTAGGGAAAGTCACCCAGCGGTTGGGAGGAGCAAGGTGTCGCCGGCGACGGCCCGCACGGCCACTGACGCGCGGATCACCCGAGGAAATCGCGGCAGAGTGCTTCCCACATCATGCCATCGTGGACGTGAGGTTCAGCATGTCGATGGCCCCGCGGCCCCAGACGATGCCGTCCACCAGCTCGGCCGCGAACGGGTCCCGCTTCCACCCCGACGGCGTCACCGGCACCACGTCGGTGTGGCCCATGAGCAACAGCGTCGGCGCCTTGGGGTCGCGGCCCTCGATCCGCGTGATCAGGCTCGTGCGCCCAGGTTCGGACGTGTAGCGCTCGCAGGTGAGCCCCGACCCGGCGAAGTAGTCCTCCAGCGCCGCGACGCTCCGCTCCTCGTGACCGGACCCCGCCTCTCCGGTGTTGACGCACGCGTTGCGGATCAGCGTGCGCAACAGCTCGGTCGCCTCGGTCTCGATCCTCGCCTCGTCGTTCATCACGACTCTCTTTGGGGCTTCAGGTGCGCGATCAGCTCTTCTTCGGAGACCACCCATACGCCTTGGCGCAGGCATCGCCCATCAGCATCCGCAGGGCGAGAAGGACGTCGGGTCGCCATCATAGCGCGCGGAACGGTGAGGCACCCTCGCCAACACCAACGACCTCATGAACCTCAACGTGCCACCGGCGGACGTCAACCTCGACTCGCTCGGCACCGGCTCCGGCACCGGCGTCTTCGGCAAGAGTGGATCCGGCTTCGGTGTCCAGGGAGGCGGGTCGCCTTCCAGGAG
>JBOHSQ010000017.1:0-7121 GCA_050733295.1 Gemmatimonadales bacterium | reverse complement strand
GGCGGGTGGAGTGAACCGCTGGCACAGGCCGTCGAGGCGGCGGAGGCACCGCTCGAGGAGGAGGACCTGGCCGAGCTGCGGCACGAGCTCACGCAGATGGCCGGCACGCAGGTGATCGCTGGGCTTCCGGCGAGCCGGCCAGCGGCGGGCTCGGTGAGCGACATCGTGCGGGTGACGCGGGTGGAGGGACTGGCAGTGGGGTTCGGGTGGACGTTTCAACGGGGGCGAGCGGAGGTCCGGCCCTACCTGGGCTACGGATTCTCGGGGGTGGGGGTGAATGGGGTGCTGCGAGTGGGGGCGCGGCTGGGAGGGGTGCAGCCGTGGATCGAGGGGCGGCGACGGGCGCGGGACGTGAACGATTTCCAGGTGATCGCGCCACTCCTCAACAGCATCCTGGCGCAGGAGGGCGGGAACGACCACGGGGACTGGGTCCTCGAGGAAGCGGTGGAGGCAGGGGTACGGGTGCCGCGCGGGGCGCGCACCACGCTGGGGGCGGCGGTGGCGTTCGCCCGGACCGAGTCGCTCCCGGTGGAGGGAGAACCCTCCAGCGGGGAGTACCGGCCGAACCCCTCGCTGGGCGAGGGCGACGCGCTCCACACGCGGGCGTGGATCGAGCGGAGCGCAGGCGGCGGGCTCGACGGGACAGGAACCGACTGGCGCGGCGTGCTGGAGGTCGAGGGGTCGCCGGACGATCGATGGGTGCGGGGAAGAATCGGGGGGGAGGCAACGGCCGGGGTCGGCGGCGGGGTGATGCTGCTTCGGGTGGAGGGGATCTGGGGGAGTACGCACCTGCCGGCGTGGCGGAGCATCGCACTCGGCGGCCGAGGCACGCTGGTGGGGGAGGAATACCGTTCGCTGGGCGGGCTCCGGGGCGGTTTCGCGCATCTGGAGTGGCGGATTCCGGTCCCCCTGCCCGAACTTCGGTTGTCGGGGGTCGCTGGCACGGGGCGGAGTGCGGTGATGGCGCCGTTCGTGGCAGGGGGCTGGGCGAGTGGGGAGACAGACGGGCGGGACGGGCAGGGCGGGCGGGTGCCGTGGGTGCCGAGTGATGGCTTGAGGCCGGTGGTGGGCCTGGGGTTCGAGGCGCTGATGGAGCTGGTGCGCGTGGAGGCGGGCGTGGCGCTCCGCACCGGCGAGTGGGGCATCACCGCCGACGTGGGGCGGGCGTGGTGGAGCATCCTCTGAGGGAGTGCGGATGAGCGCGAATATCCCGACCGACGGCTTCACCTCAGGTGCCGCGGCGCCCCCGCTCTGGGCCCGGCCAGACCCCGCGCTGGCGGCAGCCGGCGTCGAGGGCGAGATGGTGGTGGCGAGGGTCCGGATGGTTGCGCTGGCCCTGCTCCTGATCGCGCCCACCTGGAACATCGTCCACCGCCCCGAAGACCCGGTGCACCGCACCGGGTTCGCGGTGACGGTGGCGGCGGCCCTGGCCTCGGTGGCGATCTGGCGATTCCTGCGACGGGGACGGTGGCGGCCGTGGATCGGGTTCGCGTCGAGCGCGTTCGACGTGTCGATGGTGAGCCTCGCGCTGGTGAGCTTCCTGGTGGTGGGCTCGCCGATGATCGCGCTCAACTCGAAGGTCACCTTCGAGATGTACTTCCTGGCGATCGTGGCGACGAGCCTGCGGTATGACGCGCGGATCTGCATCGTGGTGGGCCTCCTGGCGCTGGGCGAGTACGCGGGCCTGTGGGCCTACGCCGCCGCCCGGTTCAACCTCGACGACCCGGCCTACGTGGCGGCGGCCGGGCCGTACTCCCGGGTGGATCTCTCCACCCGGCTCATCCTGGTCGGGGTGGCAACCATCCTGGCGGTGACGATCGTGCGGCGGGCGCAGCGATTGCTGTACCTCGCGTCGCGCGACCGGCTCACCGGCCTCTTCAACCGGGGACACTTCGACCGGGCGCTGCGCTCAGCGATGGACCGGGCCGGGCGGGACGGACAGCCGCTCACGGTTGCCCTGGTCGACGTCGACCACTTCAAGCGGATCAACGACACCTACGGCCACGCGCTGGGCGACCGCGCGCTGCTGCAGACGGCCCAGCTCCTGGCGCGGGCCATGCGGCGGACCGACCTGGTGGCGCGCTACGGAGGCGAGGAATTCGCCCTCCTGCTGCCGGGCACGGGGGTCGAGGCGGCGGTGGCGCGGATCGAGGCACTGCGGCGCGAGGTGGCGGAGACCCCGATCGACCTGGGCGGAGGCGAGACGCTCAGGATCAACTTCAGCGCCGGCCTCGCCGGCCTCCCGGACGACGCGGAGGCCCGCTCCCCCAAGGCGCTGCTCGGCCTCGCGGACGACCGGCTGCTCGCGGCGAAGCGCGGGGGGCGGGGGAGGTGCGTAGGGGGAGAGCGGGAGGCCGTGGGGAGATAAGACGGGCAGGACGGGCAGGACGGGCAAGGACGGGCGAGACGGGCGAGACGGGCCGGACGGTTCTACTTTTCGGGCATCACGCGAGTTACACCGCACTCCCCCTCCCCCACGGGGTGACGATGCCGTTCACCGACGAATGGCTGGTGCCCACGGTCGAGCCGCTGGTGACGCCCGAGACGATGGCATCGCTCAGGCGGGACCAGGCGGGCGCGAGCTTCTCGCTCTGGGAAGCGCTGGTGCAGCGCCGAGCGTTGACCGACCAGCAGGTGGTGGATGCGGTGGCCCAGCGGTTCCGCCTGCCGGTGGCCGACCTCGCCTCCGGGGAGCAGGCCGCGCGCGACGCGGTACCCGAAGCACTGGCACGCCGGTACGGCGTGCTGCCCCTCCGCATCACCGACTCCTACCTCGAAGTCGCCACCGCCAACCCCTTCGACTTCGGAGCGGAGAAGGACCTGTCGTTCGCCACGGGCCGCGAAGTGCGCCTGCTGCTCGCGCCGCCCACCCGGCTCCGGGAGAAGATCGACGAGCTGTACCGGCCCGACGAGGTGATCAGCAAGCTGCTCGGCGGGATGGTCGATGCGCGGGTGCAGCAGGTGGCGGACGACGCGGACGACGTGGGGGCATCAGCGGACGAGGCGAGCGCGCGGCCGATCATCCGGCTGGTGGACATGTTGCTGGCGGACGGGGTGACCAGCCGGGCCAGCGACATCCACATCGAGCCGTCCGAGGGCGGGGTGGTGGTGCGCTACCGGATCGACGGGGTGCTGCGGCAGGCGATGAAGATCCCGCGGAGCACCGGACTGCCGGTGGTGTCGCGGGTGAAGATCATGTCGGGGCTCGACATCGCGGACCGGCTCCGGCCGCAGGACGGCCGGGCGCGGGTGCTGGTGAACGGGGAGCGCATCGACCTGCGCATCTCGACGCTGCCGGCGTCGCTGGGCGAGAAGGTCGTGATCCGAATCCTCAACCCCAAGTCGACGGTGCTCGCGCTCGAGGCGCTCGGGCTCCACGACGATGAACAACTGTCGTTCACGCGGCTCCTGAGCTTCAAGGAAGGGATCGTGCTGGTGACCGGACCCACCGGTTCGGGGAAGACCACCACGCTCTACTCGGCGATCCGGCTGATCCAGGACGAGGGCGTCAACATCGTCACGGTGGAAGACCCGGTCGAGTACAAGCTGGGCTCGAACATCGTGCAGGTGCAGGTGAACGAGAAGGCGGGGCTGACGTTCGCCTCGGCGCTGCGCTCGATCCTGCGACAGGACCCGGACGTGGTGCTGGTGGGCGAGATCCGCGACCGGGAGACGGCCCAGATCGCGGTCCAGGCGTCGCTCACGGGCCACCTGGTGCTGTCCACGCTGCACACCAACGACGCGCCCAACTCGGTGACGCGGCTGGTGGACATGGGCATCGAGGCGTACAAGCTGGGCACCGCACTCCGCGGCGTGGTGGCGCAGCGGCTGATGCGCCGGCTCTGCCCGGCGTGCAAGGAGGCGCTGCCGGTGCCGGCGGGGACGCTGGTCCCGGAGGCTGTCCGGCCGCACCTGCGCGCCGAGGTGCAGCTCTACCGCGCGATGGGCTGCGCGGATTGCTCGATGACGGGATACCGCGGCCGGTTCGGGATCATGGAGATTCTGGCGATGAACGCGGAACTGGAGCGGCTGATCGCGGAAGGCGCGACGGCCGACCGGATTGGTACTGCGGCGCGGCGGCGGGGGATGCGGTCGCTGTGGGAGAGCGGACTCCGGCACGTCGTGGCGGGGGAGACGTCGCTGGACGAGCTCCTCCGGGTGGCGGATGTACCGAGGGAGGAGGGCGAGGCGGAGAAGACGGGCAGGACGGGCGAGACGGGCGGGACGGGCGGGATGGGCGGGACGGGCAGGACGGTCGAGGCGGGCGGGACGGGCCAGGCAAGGGTTGAGTGGGCGCCGCCGGTCCAGGAGGTGGACCTGTCGTCCGCGTTCGACCTGCTGGAGGACGCGAGGGTGCCGGAGCGGCCCGCGACGGAGGGCCGCCGCGGGATCCGAGTGCTCCTGGTCGATGACGAGGACAACCTCCGGAAGGTCATGCGCGACCTGCTGGAGCGCGACGGGTTCGACGTGGCGGAGGCGCGCGACGGGGTGGAGGCGCTGGCGCAGGCCGACCGCAACGCGCCGGACGTGATCGTGCTGGACCTCAACCTGCCGGGGCTCTCGGGCTACGACGTGCTGCAGCGGCTCCGGGCGCATCCGGCGACGGCGCGGATCCCGGTGGTGGTGCTCACGGCCAAGGGGGACGAGGACAACGAGGTGCGGGTGTTCGAGCTGGGCGCGGACGACTTCCTGACGAAGCCGTTCCGGGCCCGCGCGCTGGCGATGCGGCTGGAAGCGGTACTGGGCCGGCGGCGTCCGTGACCGAGGTTCGCGTCAGCGCGGTGGACGTCTATCCCCTGCGGGTCGTCACCGGCGGCCTCGAGGTGCTGCTGCTCCGACGGGGGCCCAAGGGCCCGCGGCCGCACACGTGGGAGGCGGTGCACGGCCACATCGACGCGGACGACCCGTCGCCGGCGCACGCGGCCCTCCGGGAGCTGGCGGAAGAGACCGGCCTCCCGGCCGAGCGGCTCTACAACCTGAGCCGGGTGGAGATGTTCTACCGGCACCGGGAGAATGTGGTGCAGCTGATCCCGGCGTTCGCGGCGTTCACCGCGCCCGCGATCCCGGTGCGGCTCTCGGAGGAGCACGAGGCGCACGAGTGGCTGCCGCTCGAGGTGGCGCGGGCGCGCTGCGCCTGGCCGAGGAGCGCGCGGGCGCTGGCCGATGCCGCGCGGCTCCTGGCCGGAGGAACGGCGGGGGGGCTGGAGGGTGTGCTGCGGGTGTGGTGAGGCGGGGGGTCGGCGGGCCATCGGCGTGCAGGCAGAGTTCGGGGCCTCGGTGAACGGGAAGAACGTCACTTCATCGGCATGCGAGTGAATTCCATGCTTCCAGGGATCGTCCTGCTGGCAGTGCTGGGGTCCGCTGCCGAGCCACCGTGCGTGCGGGTGCTCAGGGCCAACACGCACGTGGAGGGCGAGGTGAAGGTGTGCCCGGGGCGGTACCGGATCCGCGACCCCGAGGAGCGGGGGATCCTGGTGATCACCGGGTCCGGCACGACGCTCGACCTCACCGGCGTGACGATCGAGAGCGGGGACACGCTGCCGGAGGCGCTGGTGGGGGTGGGCGTGCTGGTGCGCGGGGTGGACAGCGTCACGATCAGCGGCGGGAAGGTGACCGGGTTCCGCCATGGGATCCGCATCGAGGGCGGGCGCGGACACCGGGTGACCGGCGTGGACGCGAGCGGCTCGCGGCGGCAGCGACTGGCCTCCACCGCCGACAAGTTCGACGAACGGGACTGGCTGGACATCTTCAAGCCGGAGACGTTCGAGGCGTACGGCGGCGGGCTGCTGGTCAAGTGGGCGGACGGGATCACCATCACGGGCGTGCGGGCGAACGGGGCGCAGAACGGGATCGGGCTGATCGGGACGCGGGGCGGCTACCTGGCCGACAACGACGTCTCGCACAACTCGGGATGGGGCATCCACCTCTGGGCGTCGTCGCAGAACGTGCTGGTCCGCAACCACGCGTCGCACAACATCCGCTGCGCGTACGCGACGTGGAGCCGTGGCTGCGACTCCGCCGCGCTGCTCCTCCGGGAGCAGAGCGACTCGAACTTCGTGGCGGACAACGACCTGTCGCACTCGGGCGACGGATTCTTCCTGAGCGGGCACCGGCCCCTGGTGAAGCCGTCGGTGGGGAACATCGTGGTGCGGAACGACGGCTCGCACGCGCGGCACAACGCCTTCGAGGCGACGTTCAGCTGGGGCAACACCTTCCTCGAGAACCGGGCGGACTCGAGCGACTACGGGTTCTGGCTGGGGTACGCGAGCGGGACGACGGTGCGGGGGAACGTGGTGGTGGGTGCGCGGAGCGCCGGGATCGCCATCGAGCACGGGAGCGACAACGCGCTCGCCGCCAACGTGATCATCGGCGGCGCCGCGGGGATCAAGCTCTTCGCGCCGACGGCGGGCGCGGAGCAGAGCCGGGGCTACGCGGTGGACGACAACGTGCTGGCGAACCTCGACCGCGGGCTGGTGCTGGAGCGGACCACGCAGGCCAGGATCCGCGGGAACCTGTTCGACGGGGTACGGGTGGGACTCGTGGCCGACGAAGGCTCGGGCGGCGCGGTGGTGTCGGGCAACGTGTTCCTGCGGGCGCGGGAGCTGTACGTGGACGCCCCGGTGCTGGCCGCGGGCGGCAACTTCTGGGGAACGGAGACGGAGCAGGAGACGGTGGGGTTGCTCCGGGGGAAGGTGGACGTGGCGCCGTGGAAGTCGGCGGCGGAGGCAGGGTACTGAAACAAGACGGGCAAGACGAGCAAGACGGGCAAGACGGGCAAGGGCCCTAGAAGTCGTTGCCCAGGCCGATGAACTTGTAGACGCCTCCGCGCTCGATGATGGTGCCGAAGAGGCGCACGGTGCGAGTCGAGTCCTGAGGCGTGGGCCGGTAGGTGACGGTGCAACCCTCCCAGAGCGTGTTCCTTCCCTCCACAACGGGTTCGCCCCCGCAGGCATAGCTCCGGAAGCCGATCGGGCTGCCGCCGAGCCGCGAGAGGGCGCGGCCGATGCCGCGGTTGCTCACGTTCTGGACCTGGAACCAGACCAGGCCGGGCTTGGTCTTGTACGGCCTCACGGTGTAGCGGGACTCGGGGAAATACAGGTACCCGAATTCCGACTGGTCGA
>JBOHSQ010000016.1:0-8512 GCA_050733295.1 Gemmatimonadales bacterium | reverse complement strand
TCGTGGACGTGGTCTGGATCGTGATCTTCCCCGTCGTCTACCTGATGCGCTGAGGCCGACAGCATGCACGCGCCCACCCACGACGAGCACGCCCACCCGGGAGCGGGCACCTACGTCAAGATCGCGGTGATCCTGTTCGTGATCACCGCGCTCGAGGTCGGGGGCTACGAGGTGGTCCGCCGGGGGGAGCCGGCGGGCCTCGCCACCGCCCTCCAGCCGGTGTTCGTCCCGTTCCTGATCGTGCTCTCGGCCCTCAAGTTCGCGCTGGTCGCGATGTTCTACATGCACCTCAAGATGGACAGCCGGCTGTTCAGCACGGTGTTCGTCTTCCCCATCATCATCGCGGCGGTGGTGATCCTCGCGATGCTGGTGCTGTTCTCGTACAACGCGCGGGTCAGCGGATTCACCTTCGGATAAGGCGGGCAGGCGGTAGCGGTTACTCGCGGGTGAGCACGGCCCGCGCGAGGCACAGCCAGCCCAGGATCAGCGCAGTTCCCCCGAAGGGCGTCACGCCACCGAGCCACCTCGGGCCGCCCAGGGCCAGCGCGTAGAGGCTCCCCGAGAAGAGCACCGTCCCGCCGGCCAGCAGGCTTCCCGCCGCCGTACCCCACCGTCGATTGCAGCCGATGGCCCACGCGACCGCGAAGAGCGCCAGGGCATGGTACATCTGGTACCGCGCCGCGGTCTCGAATGCCTCGAGTTCGCGCGGCTCGAGCCGGGCGCGGAGCGCATGGGCTCCGAACGCGCCTGTGGCCACCGCCACGGCGCCGAAGAGTCCGCCGAGCGCCGTGAACAGTCGCTCCACGGCCGTCAGCCTTCCGCCGGCGCCTCGGTGAGCCCGCCGATCCCCTGCGCGCTCACCGCCATTCCCATCGCATGGTACCCGTTGTCGACGTAGATCGTGGTGCCGGTGATGCCCGCCGCGAGCGGGCTCGCCAGGAACGCCGCCGTGGCCCCGACCTCCTCCGCCTCGAGCCGGCGCGGCAGCGGGCTGTTGGCCGCGCAGTAGTCGATCATCTGGCCGATGAAGCCGATGGCGCTGGCGGCGCGGCTCGCATAGGGGCCCGCCGAAATGGTGTTCACGCGCAGGCCGAACCGGCGGCCGGCTTCGTACGCGAGCGTGCGGGTGTCGGACTCGAGCGCGGCCTTGGCCGAACTCATCCCGCCCCCGTACCCCGGAACCGCGCGCTCGCTCGCCATGTAGGTGAGTGACAGGACCGAGCCGCCCGGGCGCATCATGGGGCCGAACGTGCGGATCATCGAGACCAGGCTGTACGCGCTCACGCTCACCGCCGCGAGGTAGCCGCGGCGCGAGGTGTCGAGCAGGGGCTTCTTGACCTCGGGGCCGTTGGCGAGGCTGTGCACCAGGATGTCGAGGGACTGCTCGCCGAAGGCCTCGCGCAGCGTGGCCGCGGCGCCGGCGATCGAGAAGTCACCCACCTCCTTGTAGCGCTTCGATTCGCGCAGCTCGGCCGGCGCGTCTTCCCGTGTGTCGAACTCGGCGTCCAGCGGCAGGATCCGCTCGAACGCGAGGCGGCCGCCTCGACGCAGCTCCATCGAGGCGTCCATCTTCCCGCGCTCCAGCAGTTTCTGGAAGATCCCCAGGGCCGGCGGCCAGGTGCCGACCGACACGCCGGCTCCCGCCTCCGCGAACGCCTTCGCGATCGCGAACCCGAATCCTCCGTCGTCGGCGACGCCGGCGATGAAGGCCCGCTTGCCGGTCAGGTCGATGGGCAGCATCGTGGCTCCGTACTCGGGACGCGGGAAACCTACCGGCCGGCCGGACGAAAGGCCACGGCCGTCTTACTCCGCGGCGAGCGCTTCGCGTGCCGTGCGCCGGGCGATCGCCACCGCCTGCAGCAGGCCGCCCGCTACCGTGAGCGCCACCACCAGCGCAGCCAGCCCGAGCAGGGGGATGGCCGGGATCCCGTACGGCGTCTCGAACACCCGGAGCGCCAGGAGCCAGCCCGCCACCAGCGCGAGGCCCGTGCCCGCGAGCGCCGCCAGCCCGCCGAGCACCGTGAACTCCGCGGCGGCGACGTCCAGCAGCTGCCGCCGGGTGGCGCCGAGCGTGCGAAGCAGCGCCGACTCGCGGATGCGTGCCATGCGGCTCGCGGCGATGGCGCCGGCCAGCACGATCATCCCGGTCACCAGGCTGAAGGTGGCGAGAAACCGGATGGCGAAGACCACCCGGTCCACGATTTCCTGAATTCGCGCGACCACCTGGGTCACGTCGATGACCGCGACGTTGGCGTGGCGTTCAACGACCGTGCGTTGCAGCCGGCCGCGGAGTGTCGGGTCGGGTTCCGCAGCCAGCGTCACCCAGGTCTGTGGAGCGCTGTCGAGGACACCGCGCTCGAACACGACGAAGAAGTTCGGCTCGAATCGGGCCCAGTCCACCTCCCGGACGGCCGTGATCTCCGTCTCCACCGGCATCCCCTGCACGTCCCATGTGATTCGCGAGCCGAGTCCGACGCCCAGCTCCGTTGCCAGTTCCCGCTCGATCGCGATCCTGGTGACGCCCGAATCGGCCGGCTCGCGCGCGCCGCCGCTCCGGGGATTCCACCTTCCCTCGACCAGCTGCTCACCGGCTGTCAGCGTGTCGCGGTAGGTGGAGCGGTATTCCCGTCGAACCGCCCAGTCGGCGCGCTCCTCGCCGCCCGGCAGCGTGTCGGGAAGCTCCCGGACCGGCGTCCCGCCGATGGCGCGGATTCGCATCGGCACGATCGGGACCGGCGTCCCGACCGCCACCCCGGCGCTGTCGAGGATGCGGAGCACTCCGGGGAGCTGATCCGCCTGGATGTCGAACAGCACCACATTCGCGCGGGCGGCAGCGTCGCCGACGCGGAACCGGCGCAGCAGGTTGTGCTGAACCGTCACCAGCGTCGCCAGCAGGTAGGTACCGAATCCCAGGGCCATGACCACGGCCACCGTCTGGTTGCCGGGCCGGTGCAGGTTCGCGATGCCCTGCCTCCAGGCGTAGGCGGGTGCCGTGCTTCGCTGCCGGCGCACCAGCTTCACCAGGCCCAGCGCCACGAGCCACAGCACGAGGAGCGCTGCGCCCACCGCCGCGGCATATGCAAAGCCGGGCCGCCATTCACCAGCCTGCCACCATCCGGCGAGGGCGACGCTCGTGGCCACGGCGGCCCCGGCGATCCACTGGGCCGGGTCGCGACGCTTCACTGGCTCGACCGAACGGCGCAGCGCCCCGAGCGGGGCGATGCTTCGGATCGCGAGCAGTGGAATCATGGCGAAGGTGCATGACACCCAGACTCCCGCGGCGACACCGGTCGCCAACGCCGTCCATCCCGGGTTGACCATGATGTCCACCGGGAAAAAGCCGGTCAGAAGGCGGGGGAGCAGCAGCTGCAGTCCCAGGCCGAGCAGGCCTCCCAACAGGCCACCCACTGCACCCAACAGGGCGGACTGGACCAGGTAGATGGCGAAAACGAGCCCGGTGCTCGCACCGAGGCAGCGGAGCACGGCGACCGTGTCGAGCTTCTGGGCGATCAGGACGCGTACCGCGCTGGCCGTGCCGAGCCCGCCGAGCAGGACGGCCACCAGGGCGACGAGGCCGAGAAACCGACCGAGGCGGTCGAAGGTCTCGGCGGTGTCCTCCTGTGCCTCCGCCGCGGAGCGTATCCGGACCCGCATCGGCTCGAGCCTGGGACGGAAGCCGTCGGCGATCCCCTGCGCGGACGCCGGCGTGCCGATCCGGAGAAACGCCTCATATTCCGCCCGCGACCCGAAGCCGAGCAGTCCGATCTCGTCGAGCAGGTTGGCGGGCATCACGACGCGCGGACTGAATCCGCTCGCGAGGCTCACGTCGCCGGGGTACTTCGCGACGGTTCCAGCGATGGGCAAGCGCGCGTTCCCGAGGACCAGCGTGTCCCCGAGGCGTGCCTCGAGCGCGCCGAGAAGGGCGGAATCGACCAGTACCGCGCGATCGCCACGGGCTACTCCGGGCCACAGGCCGGCGGGGCTGGTGGCCGGCGCGCCATAGAAGGGAAATGCGCCCTCGATCGCGGTCACGGTCACGGGGCGGACGCCGCCGGTACGGGGCGCGAGCGCCATGGCGCCGAACGTCGTGACCCGCGCGAGGGATGCCCCCGGCGCCGCGGTGATCGAATCGATCAGGGACGCGGCCGAGTCGGGGAATGGCTGGACCGCGCGGAAGCGGAGGTCCGCGCCGAGCAGCGCCTGGGCCTGGCGCGCGACCGAGTCGCGGACGTTGTCCGCGAACGCGTTCACGGCGACCAGCGCCGCGACTCCCGCGGCGACGCCCGCGGCCAGCACCGCGAGCCTGCGGCGGGAGGCCCGGCCCTCCCGCCAGGCCATCGCGAAGAGGAAGCGGACCCGGTTCACGTGGGGCCGTTCCCGGCCAGGCGCCCGGCACTGAGCCGGACAAGGCGGTGCGCCCGCCCTGCCAGCTCGGCCTCGTGCGTCACCAGGACCAGCGTCGTTCCCACTTCGCCGTTGAGCTCCTCGAGCAGCCGCTCGATCCCCCGGCCGGTGGCGGTGTCGAGGCTCCCGGTCGGCTCGTCCGCGAAGAGGTAGCGGGGGCGCGTGCTGAAGGCGCGCGCCAATGCCACGCGCTGCTGCTCGCCACCGGAAAGCTGGATCGGGTAATGGTGCATCCGGTCCGCCAGCCCGACTCGCGCGAGCAGGTCCCGGCCTCGATCGCCCGGGCGCTCCCCGCGAAGCTCGAGCGGGACCTCCACGTTTTCGAGCGCGGTCAGTGTGGGGACCAGCTGGAACGATTGGAACACGAAACCGATCTTGTCGCGGCGAAGTCGTGCTCGGCCGTCCTCGTCGAGCGCCCCGAGGTCGATGCCGTCCAGGCTGATGGTCCCGCGCGAAGGCAGGTCGAGCCCTGCGAGGAGACCGAGCAGCGTGGTCTTGCCGCTGCCGGACGGCCCGACGATCGCGACGAACTCACCGGGCGCGATCGTGAGGGTGATATCTTCCAGCACCGTGAGCGGCCGGCCGCCCGAGAGGTAGGTGCGGGTCACTCCGTCTGCGTGGATCATCGGTCCGGTTCCGGGATGGTCGGATGTTTCGCTACGGTGCCAGCATCGCAATGGTTGCAGCCGTGCTGGCAGGTTGCAGCAACGGCGGCGACGACGCCGCCTCCCGCCAGCCGGCCGGGGCGGTCGCAACCAGTGCCGTGGCACGGCCGCGGGCCGCCGCGGACTCGCAGGTCCTGGTCGTCCTTGGCACCAGCCTGACCGCCGGGCTCGGTCTTCCGCCCGAACGGGCGTATCCCGCCCTGCTGCAGCGACGGCTCGATTCCCTTGGGCTCCGCTACGAGGTCGTCAACGCCGGCGTGAGCGGCGAGACGTCGGCGGGCGCGAGGCGTCGGGCCGAATGGGTGTTCCGGCGCAAGCCCGACGTGCTGGTCGTGGAGACGGGCGCCAACGATGGGCTCCGGGGCCAGGCCGTCGATTCCCTCCGGGCGAACCTCGTCGCAATCATCGCCGCCGCGCGTGCGGCCAACCCCTCGGTCCGCATCCTGGTCGCCGGCATGGAGGCGCCCCGGAACTGGGGCCGCTCCTACGCCACGCGCTTCCGGGCGGTGTACACCGAGGTCGGCGAAGCCGAGGGCGTGGCGGTCTCGCCGTTCCTGCTCGAAGGCGTCGCGGCCGAACCGTCGCTCAACCAGGCCGACGGCATCCACCCGAACGCCGCGGGCCACCGCCGGGCGCTCGAGAACCTCTGGCCGTCCCTCGAACCGCTGCTGCGGTGAACCGGCCGATGACTGGCATGACCAGGTTCGGGGTTTGAGTCAGGGCCGGCGACGCGTTCCCGGCAGCCAGGTGAGCACCGGCCGGTCGTCGGGCACCAGGACACTCAGCGCTCCGAATCGCACGCCAGGCCGGTCGGCGTATCGCGCATCGATGAAGTGCACCAGCGTCCCGGCCGGGACGCGCTCCATCTCCACATAGGGATACCGGGCCCACACCAGGAAGTCACGGGCTGCACGCGTACGCATCGCGGTGTGGACCGGCTCGCTTCCCCACGGGCCGGCGGCGACGAGGTCGGACCGCGTCGGCGTGAACGCCGGCCCGGCGCCGAGGCGCACCATGCCCGTGCGGTACCCGCCCGGCACTGCGGCGACGATCAGCCTTGTGAGCGGGTCGACCAGGACCGGGGATGCGAGCACGCTGCCCACCGGCTCGCCCCAGCGCGCCTCGATGGCCGCGCGCGCCACCGACTCGGCGCGAAGCGTGACGATCCGCATCCCGGCGGCATAGGCCGAGAACACGGCCAACGCGACCAGCGCGGGCCGCGCCGCGTGCGGAATCCCGGTGCGGCTCCGGCGCGCGCTCAGGTACACGCCGGTCGAGAGCAGGAGCCAGACCCAGACGTCGATGATGAACAGCGTGTCGCCGTAGAACCAGCGACCCGAGAACGGCATCAGCAGCCGGATGCCGTACGTGTTGAGCAGGTCCAGGAGCGGGTGGCTCAGCACCCCGACGATGGACGCCAGCAACAGTGCCCCCGGCACCACCGGCGGCCCGGACCCTCGGCCGCGTCGGAGCTGATCCCAGAGGAGCAGGAGTCCCGTCAAGAGAAATGGGAGCGCCGCCAGCGCGAGCACCCCGTGCGTCCATCCCCGGCGAACGGCGAGCCCGGTGGTGTCGTCGAGGAAGGCTGCCAGCACGTCGATATCCGGCAGGTTCGCGCCGATGAGCAGCGCCGCCGTCCCATACGCCGTGCCGCGTCCCGCGCCCGCTCGGGCCAGCGCGGCTCCGGCGAGCGTGTGGCAGAGGTTGTCCACGCGTTACCCGAGCTTGGCCTCGACCTCGATGCTCGGCACACTCGCCAGGGCCTTGGACACGATGCACCCCTTGCCCGAGGCCTGGGCTGCGGCCTCGAAGCGCTGCTGGTCGATGCCCGGTACGATGCCCGTGGTTTCGAGCTTGATCCTGGTGATGGCCAGGTTCTCGACCGTGACGTGGGCGACGGTGGAGATCTTGGTGACCGGGGTGCCGGCCTGCTCCAGCCCGTGGGCGAGCGCCATCGAGAAGCAGCCGGCATGTGCCGCGGCGAGCAGTTCTTCCGGATTGGTGCCCTTGGCACCCTCGAACCGGGTCGGAAAGGAGAAGGAAGCCTGGAACTGGCCCGACTTGGCGGCGAAGTGGCCCTTGCCGGTGCGGAGGCCGCCTTCCCAGGTGGCGTGGGCGGTGGACGTGGACATCGATGCGTACCTCGCAGGAGGAATTCGGCTGCGGGCCGGTGCCCGCCGCTGGAGAAACAATAAACCGGATAGAGACGCTTGCGGTTCCTCCGCAGCCCGCTCAAGTTGAGCCGTCCCGTCCCGGCCGGTCTCCCGCGCCCCTCATGGACATCCTTCTCGACACCCGGCGCCAGGCCAGCTGGCTCATCATCCTGCTCGGCGTGGGGCTTGCGATCGCCCTCTCGCCGTTCGCCAGCGGGCTCCTGGCCGCACCGGTGCTCTACATCCTGGCGGCGCCGCTGCATCGCGAGCTCGCCGAACGGATGCCGCGGCCCGCGGCGGCCTTCTGCGTGCTCGTCCTCCTGCTGGTCCTGGTCGTCGGGCCCGGGACCTGGCTGGTGGCCCTGCTGGTGGGCCAGGCGCAGTCGGCTGCGCAGCAGGTGGCGGACAGCCCGCTGCTCGGGCGGCTGCAGGCACTCACCATCGGGCCGATCGACGTCGGGACCCAGCTCGCGGAGGCGGGCCGCGCGATCGTCGCCTGGCTCGGCTCGAGCGCGCTGGGCCTGATCGGCACGGTTGCCCGCTTCGTGCTCAACCTCACGCTGGCCTTCTTCGGCCTCTACTTCCTGCTGATCGACCCGGACGGCGCCTGGCGGAGCCTCAGGCCGTTCATCCCGTTCTCCGATCAAGGCGCCCGGGTCCTGCGCGAGCGGTTCTACTCCGTCACGACCTCCACGGTAATCGGCACCGGCGTGACCGCCATCGTGCAAGGCGCGATGGTCGGCATCGCCTTCCAGGTCTCGGGGCTGGGCAACGCGGTCTTCTGGGGTGTCGTCACCGCGGTCTTCTCGGTCCTGCCACTCGTGGGCAGTGGCTTGGTGTGGGGCCCCGCGGCGATCGTCCTCTTCGCCCAGGGACGCCCCGCCGCCGCGATCATCATGGTCATCTGGGGAGTGGCGGCGGTTGGATCGGTGGACAACCTCATCCGCCCGTTCGTGTACCGGCGGTACGCCCAGATCCACCCGATGATCACGGTGGTGGGCGCCATTGCGGGGGTGGGCTACTTCGGGCTGCTCGGCCTGCTGCTGGGCCCGCTCGCCATCTCGTACTTCTTCGAGCTGATCCGGCTCTATGGCCTGGAATACGGAGGGGGACGTGAGATGGGGGCCCGGTCAGCCGGCGCGCCAACGCCGCCCCCGCCCTCAGGCGCTCCCGTGGCGACGCCGTCCGCGGCGGCCGCCGAGGTAGAGGGGAATCCCAGCTAGGATGAAGATCGCGCCCCGGAGCGCATTCCCGGGGTTGCTCGCCACCGACCCGTACACCGCGTAGACT
>JBOHSQ010000015.1:0-3580 GCA_050733295.1 Gemmatimonadales bacterium | reverse complement strand
CACCGCTCCCGCCGCGTCCGTCGGTCCGTCGCGGCCGTCGGTGCCCACGGCCACGAGCGCGACGGCTGCTCCGAGGCCTTCGGAACCCATTGGCTCGGCCGCCCCCAGTGCCAGCTCCTGGCACCTGCCGCCACGGCCTGAGTCCTGGTCGAGTCGGACGGTAGTCTCTCCGCCCCACACCAGGCATCTTGGTGGGCCGCCCCGGCTCGAACGCTGAATCGCCGCGAGCCGGCTGCCGAGCCGTCGCCCGCAGGTTGATGCCTCGCCGCGAAGCTCCTCGCACGCCGCCACGCCGTCCCATCCGAAGGCGCGCGCCTTCGCGACTGCACCGCGCACCGCCGTCGCGTTGTCGGCCACCACGCGCAGCGCGACGTGCTCGAACCGTTCTCCCGGATCGGGTGAGCAGGGTCCCGAGCCCACGTCCTCCGAGTGGTCGGCAATGTCGCTCAGCACCAGGCAGGTCACGCGCGCGTGTCCGAGCGCCCGCGCCAGCCGCCCACTCGCCCACCGAAGCACGCGGCGACGCTCGGCGTTCATCCGGCGGATGTCGAGGCCGGCGGCGTGCAGTCGGGTAAACAGCTCGGTGACCTGGCCCTGATCGTTGCCCTCGATCGGCGCCGCCACCAGGCTCGACGCGCCGCCGGAGAGGAGCACGAACACGTGGGCCCCGGGCTCGATGTTCCGAATCACTTCTCCGATGGCGCCGGCGGCGGCAAGCGAGCCGTCACCGGGCACCGGGTGGTCGCCGAGGATGAGGGGGATGCCGCCCGCATCGGCTCGGTGGGCTGCGACAGCCACACCTCCAGCCACCTGCAGGCCCCTCGACGCGAGCCACTCCGAAGTCGCCTGTGCCATGCCCGGTGCCGCCTTGCCCAGGGCCAGCAGCCACGGTGCGCGAGTGGGCGGATCAGCGCGCTCGAGGGCGGCGGGCACGACGCGCTGCGGTGCTGCGGCGGCGATGCCTGCGCGCAGCACCTCGAGCAGCCTGTTGGTCCAGTCCGTGGGCATCGGCAGCGTCCCGCCTCAACCAGGTTGGAAGATCGACTCGATCGGCTGAGCGAAGACCTTCGCAAGCTCGAAGGCCAGCGGCAGGGACGGGTCGTACTTGCCGGTCTCGATGGCGTTGACCGTCTGGCGCGACACCCCCAGCCGTTCGGCCAGGTCCGATTGTGACCAATCCCGTTCGGCGCGGAGCACCTTGAGGCGGTTCTTCACGAGTACCGCCTCCGCGCCAGCGCGAGGCCCAGGAAATAGAACAGCGGGAGGTACGCCCAGACGTGGCTGTAGCTCCAGTCCTCGAAGTTGAGGCCCACGGCGCGCTCCAGCAGGCCGAGCGTCTGGAGCAGGAGGATCGCGAGCGGGAAGGCGACGGCGAGGGCCTCGAGGTGAATCCGGCGCTCCAGCTCGTCGGCTCCCCGGAGCCCGCGGATGAACTGCAGGAGGAACGCGGCGAAGAGTGGCACGGGGACGAGCGCAACCACCGCGCGCAGCAGGTGGCTGAGGCCGGACTGCTCCAGGATGCCGCGGGCGGCGAAGTAGGCGAGGAACCAGGCGATGCCCAGGCCAATCACTGTGCGGCTGGTCCGGGCGGGTGCTGAGGCGGTAGGGGATTCAGGCATTGGCGTCTACCGGAAAGGGACGCCAGTAGTGTAAAGGCTACTTGACAAAAAGTCAAGTATGCGCGTCTGCCCTGGGGAGGCCGCCCTTCCGTGTCCTGGGAGCCAGCTTCACATGGAGCTGGCCGCATGCCGCGTCGATGTCGAGCCCGCGGCTCCGCCGGACCACGGCTTCTATTCCCTGGTTGCGGAGGCGGTCGGCGAAGGCCCGGATGCGCGACGCCGGGCTCGGCTCGAGCTCCGGGGCCCCACCGGGATGCAGCGGAAGCAGGTTGACCAGCGCGCCGAGCGGGCGGGCCAGGCGGGCTACGCGGTCGGCGTTGGCATCGGCATCATTCCGCCCGGCGATGAGCACGTACTCGAAGGTCACCCGCTTGCGGAATGCCCGCGCCGCGGCCAGCACCTCGTCGAGGTGGTACTTCTTCTCGATCGGCATGAGCCCCAGCCGCTGCTCCCGCTCCGGCGCGTGCAGCGAGATGGCCAGCCGGAACTGCTCCGGCCGCGCGGCGAGTTTCTCCATGCCGGGCAGGATGCCGACCGTGGACACGGTGACGTGCCGGGCGCCGATGCCGAAGCCCGCGGGGTCGTTGAGGATGCTCAGCGTGACGTCCACCGCGTCCCAGTTGAGGAGCGGTTCTCCCATCCCCATGAAGACGATGTTGGTCGGCTTGTCGGCGGGATCGCGAAGGACGAGCTCGCGCACCTGCCCCGCGATCTCCCATGGGGCGAGGTTGCGCCGAAACCCCATTCGGCCGGTGGCGCAGAAGACGCATGCCAGCGCACACCCGCCCTGCGACGAGATGCAGAGCGTACGGCGGGACCCACTGGGGATCAGGACCGATTCGATCGCCTCGCCATCCGGGAGCCGCCAGAGGTACTTCCTCGTCCCGTCGGCGGACTGCTGGGCCACCTCGGCGTGAAGCCGGGGCAGGGGGAACTGCTCCTGGAGCTCCGCCCGAAGCGCGCGGGGGAGGTCGGTGGCCTCGGACCACTCGCCGATGGGCTGCACCCAGAGGCGCCGATGGATCTGCCCAGCCCGATATCCCGGGAGGCCCCGCTCCCGTCCCCACTCCGCGACCGCGGCGGCGGAACCTCGCGGAGGGAGGTCGAGGATCGTACGGACCTGCGTGGCGACCGTCTGACTCACGGCCCAAAGATACCACCGCCGCGGCGCAACGTAACTATCGGCAAGAGAATCGCTTGCAGGCCTGCAATGCGCGAGTTACGTTTCCGCCGACCCTGCCGCGCGGATGCCGTGCTGCTGAGCGATTTCCTCCCTCCCGACCACGTGCGCCTGGCCTTGCAGGCCACCGATAAGACGGGGCTCCTCCGCGAGCTCTCCGAGTTCCTCGCCGGGATGGACGGGGGCGACGCGCAGCGCCTGCTCCACGCCGTGGAGGAGCGGGAGGCGGCGATGAGCACCGGCATCGGGCAGGGGGTCGCCGTTCCGCACAGCAGGTCGGAGGGGGTGGACCGGCTCTGCGTAGTAGCCGGCCGGACCGAGCATCCCGTGGCGTTCGATGCGCCGGATGGCACCCCGGTCCGCCTGCTGTTCATGGTGGCGGGCCCGCCGGGCGATGCCTTGCGCCACGTCCAGGTCCTCGGCCGGATCGCGCGGCTGGTGCAGCGCGACGACCTCCGCGTGCGACTGCTCGTTGCCGAAACGCCCGCGGCCTTTGCGGCCGTCATCCGAGAGTCCGAGGAATCCTGAGTGTCGGTCGAGTCCACCTCCCTTCGCACCCATCGCTGCGGCGCGCTAGGTCCAGCGCACGTGGGCCAGCACGTCCGGCTCGGTGGCTGGGTGCACCGGCGGCGCAACCTGGGCGGCATCCTCTTCGTCGACCTGCGCGATCGCGCCGGCCTGGTGCAGCTCGCCTTCGACCCGCGCTGGACCCCGCCGGAGGACCTCGCCGCGGCCCAGGCGGCCGGACCCGAGAGCGTGGTGCTGGTGGAGGGTGCAGTGG
>JBOHSQ010000014.1:0-9853 GCA_050733295.1 Gemmatimonadales bacterium | reverse complement strand
GCAGGCCCGGGTCTTCCTGGAGCGGCTGCTCCCGCTCGCCCCCGACGTGCCCGTGCAGGTCGCCCACCTTGCGGGCACCGGCCCGGGCTACGACGATCCACCGGCGGACAGCGCCCTGGCGCTGCTCGCCGAGGCGGTCGAGAGGCGCGACCCTCGCACCGCCCGCCTCTGGTTCGATGTCACCACCGTCGCCGACACTGCGCTCTCACCCGCTGCGGCCGCGCTCGTCGCTCGGCGGATCAGGCAGGTCGGTGTGCAGCGCGTCCTCTACGGCTCCGATGCACCCCGTGGCGGAAACCTCCCGCCGCGCGGCGGCTGGGCGGCATTCCGCCGCATTCCGCTCACCGACGAGAAGTTCGCGACCATCGCCGGGAACCTCGCGCCGTCCCTCCGATGATGGGCGGGCCGGACCCGTGCCTCCCGGAAAGCGACATCCATGAGTGAGCCCGTCTTCCTGCTGGCGCTGGCCATCGCCGCCTCCACCGCCGTCGTCCTGGTGAAGACGATCGCCGGCGCCATCGCCGAGCGCCTGCTCGCCCAGTCGCGCGACCGGTCGGCGCTCGGCCCCGGGGAGCCGCGCGCATGAACCCACGCCCGATCCTGCACTTGGCGCTGCTTGCCATCGCCGTTGCCCCTGCCCCCGCCCAGGCCACCATCGGTGGCGAGTGGCGCGACGACGTGGCCGCGTACGCCCGGCGCATCGTCGATGCCGGGCTCACCCCCGGCATCGCCGTCGCCGTCTCCCAGGGCGACTGGGTCCTCTACACCCAGGGCTTCGGCGTCGCCGACGTCGCCTCCGGGCGGCTGGTCGACGACGGCACCGCGTTCTACATCGCCTCGACCACCAAGGCGTTCACCGCCACCGCGGTGGTCCTCGCCGCCGCGCGGGGCCGGATCGACCTCGACGCGCCCATCGACCGGTACGTCCCCGGACTCGAGTTCCGCGCCCCGATGGACGCGCACCGCGTCACCGTGAAGCAGTTCCTCACCATGACCGACGGCCTCGAGGACAGCGGGCCGGTCGTGGTCCGGGCCGCGTACACCGGCGACTTCACCGTGCCGGGGCTCGTCCGCCTCCTCGCCGACTACGGCCCCGACGAGAACGGTACCGCATTCAACGACGACAACCTGCCCTACAACCTCCTCGGCATCGCCCTGGACCCGAAGTCGGACGACGGCTGGAAGGCCGTGGTCCAGCGCGATGGGCTCGACCCCGTCGGCATGCCGGGCACCACCGCCCGCGTCTCCACGATCCCGCGCGATCGCATCGCGCTGCCGCACGTCATCGCGCCGGGGCCCTCCTGGCGCCGGAGCCCGATCGAGAAGCACGACGCCACCATGCACGCGGCCGGCGGCCACTTCACCGCCGCCCAGGACCTCGCCCGCTTCGTCGCCGCCCATGCGAGTGGCGAGCTGGTCGAGGGACGCCGCGTCTTCCCCGCCGCGGTCATCGCCTCCACTCACGAGAAGCACGCCGACCAGGACCGGGAGTTCGGGCCGTACCACCGGTTTGGCTGGGGCTACGGCAGGGACCTCGGGACCTGGCAGGGACGGACCATCATCCACCGCTTCGGCGGCTTCACCGGATTCCGGAGCCACGCCTCGTTCGAGCCCGCCTCGCAGGTCGGGGTCGTCGTGCTGGTGAATGGCGAGGGGCCCGCCTCCGCCGCCGTCGACCTGCTCGCCACCTACGTCTACGATCGGCTGCTCGGCCGGCCCGATTTCGCCGCCTTCTACGACTCGCTGTTGGCGGACTTCCAGCGGCGGCTCTCCGACGGCGAGAAGGAGGTGGCGCGAACCCTCGCCCAGCGCGCGGCCCGGTTGCAGCCCCTCCCCCACCCGCTCGCCGGCTACGCCGGCACCTACGAGAACCCGAAGTACGGCCGGATGACCTGGCGTGTCGTGGCGGACGGACTGGGGGTGCGGATGGGCGTCGCGGTGAGCCGGGCGGAGGTCTACGATGCGGCAAAGGACGAGCTCCGCGTCGAGCTGCTCGGCGGCGGGAGCGTCGCAGGCTTCGAGTTCCCCGCCGCCGGTGGGCCGGCCACCGCGGTCATGCTCGGGGGCCAGCGGTATGAAAGGACGGAATGACCCGTAACGATCGCGCCCGTCTGCCGGCCCTGATGCTGACATCGGCCCTCGCCTGCACCGGCGGCGCCGACCGACTGCGCACCGATGCGCCGGTTCCGCCGGCCGAGGTGACCGTGACGGCCACCGACTTCGCCTTTGGTGCGCCCGACACCATCGAGTCGGGCCTCACCACCTTCCGGTTGCGGAACCACGGCGATGAGCTGCACATGGCCCAGCTGATCCGGCTCGAGGACGGAAGGACGCTCGACGAGTTCCTCGTGGCCTACGCCGAAGCCTTTCGCACGGCCGGGCCACGCCCGCCCTGGGCCACCCGGCTTGGCGGTCCCGGCGCCGCCGATCCCAGGGGGCAATCCAATGCGACCCACCAACTGGAACCGGGTAACTACGCCTGGATCTGCCTGATGAACGTCCCGGACGGCATCCCCCACGTCGTGAAGGCCCGCATGGCCAGGCCGTTCGTCGTTCGTCCCCGGTCCACCGGCTCTGCGGCCCAGATCGCTCCCGATGCCGGGGTCGTAATTCGGCTGGCCGACTACGCCTTCCACCTCGACGCGCCGCTCACCGCAGGGCGGCACGTCGTCCGGGTCGTGAACGAGGGCAGCGAGCCCCACGAGGTCGCGCTGGTCCGGTTGGTGGCCGGGAAGACCATGCGGGAGTTCGAGGACTGGATGCAGGCACCCGACGGCCCGCCGCCGATCAATGCGGTGGGCGGCGTCTCGTCGATTGCGGCCGGTGCCGGGGCGTGGTTCGAGGTTGATCTCGTGCCCGGCGACTACGTGCTCCTCTGCTTCGTCACCGCACCGGACGGCCGGCCTCACACCCGGCACGGAATGATTCTGCCCTTCCGCGTGGGGTGAGTCCTGGGATGAACGCGCGGGGCCCGGCCGTCGGCTGGTTGCTGGGCGGCCCGACTGAGGATGATGATGCTCGCTACCCTTTTCTGGATCCTGCTCTTCCTCGTGGCCCTGCCGGCGCTCGCGGTGGCCGGCGCCCTGCTGGTCCGCCAGAGGGTGGGTCCCGAGGTCCTCGCGCGCCACAACGATGTGGCCGGGTTCATCTACGCGGTCATCGGCGTGGTCTACGCCGTCCTCCTCGGCTTCACCGCGATCATCGTCTGGGAACAGTTCCGGCACGCCGGGGGGGTAGCCGAGCAGGAGGCGAACGAGCTGGCCGACCTGTTCCGGGATGCCCAGGTCTTTCCGCCCGAGCCCCGCCGGCGGATCGAGACCGGCGTGCGCGCCTATGTCCGCATCGTGCTGGAGCAGGAGTGGCCGGCGATGGCCGAGGGCAGGTCCAGCCCCGAAGCCTGGGACGCCTACAACCAGCTCTGGCGGATCTACTACGAGATCAAGCCGGAGGACGACCATCAGCGCGCCTGGTATGCCGAGTCGATCCACCGGCTGAACCTGCTGGGCGACCACCGGCGGAATCGCATGCTCACCGTCCGTGCCGGCGTGCCTGCCGTCATGTGGGCCGCGCTGATCGGCGGCGGGATCGTCACCATCGCCTTCAGCTTCCTCTTCGGCACCCGGAGTGCACGGGCGCAGGCGGCGATGACGGTCGGCCTGTCGCTCGTCATCGGGCTGATGCTGCTCGCGATCCTCGCGCTCGAGGACCCGTTCGCGGGGATCACCCGCGTCCATCCCGAGGCGTTTCGGCAGGTCGGGGAGATCTTCGGGTCCTTGGGTCGGACTCCATGAAGGGCTACGTCATCGTCGTCGGCGCGATCTTCGGCCTCCTCACCCTGGCGCACGCCTGGCGCCTGGTCGTCGAGCCGCACCTGGCCCGGGATCCCTGGTTCATGTTCACCACCGTGGCCGCGGCGGTACTGGGCATCACCGCCTGGGTGGTGGTGCGCCGCGCCCCGCCGGCCTGATCGGGGAAGGCGAATGGGCGAGGGGGCCGGACCGTGGGAGCAGGTGACCCTCCTCCGACCTCAGCCGTCGGACCTGGGGTCACGCGCCGCCGCCACTCGGGGCATCCCGCCCGAGCTGCTCAGCCAGGCGGCGCGGCGGCTCAGCGTCTCCGCGATGTCCTACGCCGCGGCATACTTCTTCGCCGATCCCTTCCCCTCGCTCCTGGTCCCGTCCGAGCGTGCGACACTGTTCGGCCGCGCCCTGCACTGGGTCCCGCCGTTCCTCGCGATCGCGACGGGCCTGGCCGTGGCCGCCCTGGCGCGAAGTCCACGCCTTCCCCTTCCCACGATCATGAACATCGGCCTGGGCTTCGAGGTGGTCGGCAGTTACCTCATCGCAGTGGCCGAGTTCGGCTCCCTCGCCGGGCGTGAGCTCAGCGGGCGGATGTTGGTGGGGCTCTCCTGGGTCGCGGTGTGGACCCTGATCTTCACCATCGTCGTGCCGACCCCGCCGCGCCGGGCGGTGGCGGCCGCCCTGGCCTCGGTGAGCGCGGTGCCGGTGACCGTGGCCGTGCTCATCGCCACCGGGGTCGTGTCCTCGGCGATCAGCACCGTGCAGTTCATCCTCGGGCTGGTGACCCCGTACCTGATCGTGGTGGCCCTGGCCTCGGTCGGCTCCCATGTGGTGTACCGGCTGGGCACCGAGCTCGGCCGCGCGCGCGACCTGGGGAGCTACCACCTCGAGGCCAAGCTGGGCGAGGGAGGAATGGGCGAGGTGTGGCGGGCGCGGCATCGGATGCTGGCGCGGCCCGCCGCGATCAAGCTGATCCGCCCCTCGCTCACCCGGGACGCGCGCCCGGGATCGGCGGACAGCGCACTGCGGCGGTTCGAGCGCGAGGCCCAGGCGATCGCGCGGCTCCGCTCACCCCACACGGTGGAGTTGTTCGACTTCGGCGTCGCGGCGGACGGCACCTTCTATTATGTGATGGAGCTGCTCGAGGGGTTCGACGCGGAGGGCTTGGTGGAGCAGTTCGGGCCCGTCCCGGCAGGGCGGGCCATTCACCTCCTGCGCCAGGTGTGTCACTCGCTGTCCGAGGCAGGTTCCCAGGGACTGGTGCACCGCGACATCAAGCCGGCGAACATCTTCCTCTGCCGCTACGGCGAGGAGTACGACTTCGTGAAGGTGCTGGACTTCGGGATCGTGCGGGGCCTGCAGGACGGGGCCGACAGCGGCCTGGCACTCACCGGGGAGAACGCGGTCCAGGGGACGCCGGGGTTCATCGCGCCCGAACAGGCGATGGGCCGCCCCCTCGACGCCAGGGCCGACATCTACTCCACCGGCTGCGTGGCCTATTGGCTGCTCACCGGGAAGCTGGTCTTCACCGGCAGCACCGCGATGGAGCTGCTGGTCCAGCACGCGCGCACGCCGCCGACACCCCCGTCGCAGCGCACCGACCGGAAGATCCCGGCGGACCTCGAGGACCTCATCATGTCCTGCCTGGCGAAGGATCCCGCCGAGCGGCCGCAGTCGGCCCGCGAGTTCTCGCGTCGGCTGGCCGGCGTGAAGGACGCCGACGACTGGACCCAGGCGCTGGCGCGCGACTGGTGGACCAGGTACCAGTCCCCGGGGAGGGCGCCAACGCCGTGAAGCACTTCGTCACCTGCATCATCGCATGCCCGCGCGACGCCACTTAGCGCTCTCGCTCGCGGTGCTCCTCTCGCCCGCCACCACCCTCCTCGCCCAGTCCCGGCTGGCCGGCACCTGGCAGGGCCACTGGACGCGCGCCGGCGACACCCTGCCGGTCACCCTCCACGTTCACCGTGACTCCGCAACCAGCGGCTGGGCCGCGAGCTTCGCCTCCGACCGCCTCCGCGTGAGCGGCATCCCGATGAACGAGGTCCGGCTCGAGGGCTGCTGCGACGTGACAATGGTCCTGCGCGGCGACCGGACCACCGCGGTCTTCACCGGCCGGCTGCAGGGCGATTCCCTCTCCGGGACACTCAGCGAGGAAACCGGCGACGGGCGCTTCGCCTACGCCCGCGCGCGCTCGGCGGGGCCCGCGTTCGAGGAGCGCGAGATCACCTTCACCAGTGCCGCGGGAACGCTCGCCGGCTCCCTGATCCTCCCGCGCACCGGGAACGCGCTGGCCGCGGTCGTCTTCCTCCACGGCTCCGGGGCGGAGGGCCGCTGGGCCTCGCGCTACCTCGCCGGCAAGGTCGCAGACCGCGGGATCGCCGCCCTGGTCTTCGACAAGCGCGGGGTCGGGAAGTCCGCGGGCGATTGGCGAACCGCGACACCCGACGACCTTGCGGCCGATGCGGCCGCCGCCGTGGCCCGGCTCGGCAGCGAACCCCGCATCGACCCCCGTAGAATCGGGATCCATGGCCACAGCCAGGGCGGTACCCTCGCCCCGATGGTCGCCGCGCGCGCCCCAGGCGTGGCGTTCGTGGTCGGGTCGGCCGCGGCGGGAATCCCGACCGACACCACCGAGCTGTTCAGCATCCTCAACTCGCTCTACCCCGCCGCCACCACCGCGCAGGACTCCGCGGACGCCAGGGCCTACGTGGGCGAGCTCGTGTCCGCCGCCTATCACGGCCGGCCCCGGGCGCGCCTCGATTCGCTCGCGGCCACCCTGCGCGGCCGGCCGTGGTTCTTCGAGCCGCCGCCGCCCGAGAGCAGCTACTGGGCTTTCTCGGCGGTCTTCGCCAACTACCGGCCGCTCGACTGGTGGAGTCGGGTCCGGGTGCCGGTGCTGCTCGTGTATGGTGCCGAGGACCAGCGGGTGCCGGCGGCGGAGAGCGCTGCGCGCATCGAGGCGGCACTGCGGGCGGCGGGGAATGCCGACGTGACCGTCCGCATCCTCCCGGGCGCCGACCACACCTTCCGCCTCCCGCCCGGGCCCGGTGGCTGGCCGGTCACCGTGCCGGGCTACCCTGACGTGCTGCTGGACTGGCTTGCGCGGTATGCGCCGCAATAGGAGGTCCCGATGCAACTGTCCTTCACCGACCCCGACGCCGAACTCCTCCGCGGCCTGCTCGCCGACTACCTGCCGGCGCTGAGGCGCGAAGTGGCCCGCACCGAGCGCCACGAGCTGCGGCACCTCATGGTGCAGCGGCAGGAGCTCGTGGAACGGATCCTGGACCAGTTGGGTACACCGGCAGCCTAGGGAACGAGGTGGTGATGAACCAGGGCCGGCCGGAGGCAGGCACCATGAGCGGTCACGAGAAGGACAAGGTGTTCGCCGGCGCCATGCCGGAGGTCTATCAGGCCGTGCTCGTTCCACTGATTTTCGAGCCCTACGCCGAGGACCTCGTGGCGCGCCTGGCCCGGCGATCCCCGGCTCGCATCCTCGAGGTGGCTGCCGGCACCGGCGTGGTGACGCGTCGGATGGCGGCGGCCCTGCCCGCCAATGCCTCCATCGTCGCCACCGACCTGAACCAGGCGATGCTGGACGTCGCCGCAGCGGCCGGAACCCCGCGCCCCGTCGAATGGCGCCAGGCGGACGCGATGCAGCTCCCCTTCCCCGACGCCTCGTTCGACGCGGTCGTCTGCCAGTTCGGGGTGATGTTCTTCCCCGACAAGGCGAGGGCGTTCGCCGAGGCACGCCGCGTCCTTCGGCCGGGCGGCGTGTACCTGTTCAACGTCTGGGACCGGATCGGGGAGAACGACTTCGCCGACGCCGTGACGACGGAGCTCGCAGTCACCTTCCCCGCCGATCCGCCCCGATTCCTCGCCCGCACTCCTCACGGCTACGCCGAGCCCCCGGTCATCGCGGAGCACCTCGCGCAGGGCGGGTTCACCGCCTCGCCCCGGATCGACACCGTGGCGGCCAGGAGCCGCGCCGACACCGCCCGCACTCCCGCGCTCGCCTACTGCCAGGGCACGCCGCTCCGCAACGAGATCGAGGCCCGCGACCCCGAAGGACTCGAGGCCGCCACCGATCGCGCCGGCGAAGCGATCGCCCGGCGCTTCGGCCCCGGCCCCGTCGACGGCAAGCTCCAGGCCCACGTCGTGACCATCGAGCACTGAGCAGGATGTGAGCATGCCTGCACTCACTCGGCCCGCCCGCTGATCCGTACTCGCGGGGTGAGGAATCAGCCGTGACCAAACCCAACGACCTGCCCCGCGACGGCGCCGCACTCCGCAAGGCCGCCCTCGGGTATCCCGAGGCCTACGAGGAGATGCCGTGGGGCCACCACGCCATCAAGGTGAAGGGAAAGGCCTTCGTCTTCCTGGCCGCCGACGGGGACACGTTCTCGATGTCGGCCAAGCTCCCTGCCTCGGCCGGCGTGGCGCTCAAGCTCCCCTTCGCCTCGCCGACCGAGTACGGGCTGGGAAAGAGCGGGTGGGTGACGGCGCGGCTGCCCCGGAAGGGCCGCCTGCCGGTGGACATCCTCGAGCTGTGGATCGACGAGAGCTACCGGGCCATCGCGCCGAAGAAGCTGGTGGCGCAGCTGAAGGAATGAGCCCATCTCGCCCGTCCTGCCCGTCTCGCGCGTCCTGCCCGTCCCGCCCGTCCTATTCCAACTCTATCTCGGTGAACAACTGCACCCGCCCGTCCTCGAGATACGACTCCCCCGCCACCATGTAGGGTGAGTCTTCCACCAGGTACCACGTCGCCATGAGCCGGCGATCCGACTCCCGCCGCTCCTCCACCTTCCACGCCTGCCACTCAGTGCCCTCCACCATCCTCCGCTCCCGCCCGATCACCGAGAAGATCCGCGACTCCGCTGTCTCCATGTTCGGACCCCACACCGGCGCGACGAACACCGTGCCCGCCTCGAGTCCCACCGCGAGCGGCACCAGGTCGGAGGCCGAGGCGATGAACCCCATCCGCGGGATGATCCGGTCTACCGGCTCGGGCGCGGTCGCACTGGGCCGCTTCCGCGTGCCGTGCATCCGGTTGCCGTCGATCGCGAGCGAGACGTCCGCCCCGGTCCGCGTCTTGAGCCGGTAGCCCAGCGGCGCGAGGGTCACCAGGTCCATCGTCTGCCGCAGGTCGAAGCCCGGGGTCCCGGTCGAGTCGATCTGCCCCAGCGTCACCCAGCGCATGACCTTTCGCCCGGCGGAATCGCCGATGGTCAGGTCGTTGGTCCACTCGTTCGTGGGTGGCGTGTCGAGCGAGTTGAGGTGGACCCGCACCCTCGCGCGGTGCGGCTTGTACACGGACCCGTTCACGGCCGGCGAGCCGACCTCGATTCGGAGCGTGTCGCCGCGCTCGGCGGGGGCGGCTTGGTCGTCAGGCGCGGCCAGTGCGAATACGACGAACGACATCAGGGTCATGGGGGGACCTCGGGCTGGGTAGGGGTCTTCCCACTACGTCCCGGGATCCCCCGCGTGTTTCGGGTTGATCGCGGCCTGAGTGGCCGGTCGGACCCCGAGCTGCGCGCAGCGGGTAGTACCGACCGCTGTCTCGCATGCACAACCAATTGCGGAGGTCCCATGCGCTCCGTGCACCTCGCTGCGATCCTGCTCGTCGCCTGTGCCGACGGAACGGCGCCCCCGACGGAACCTCTCGCCCGCCAGGACGCCGCGGCCGCCGTCGCGCTCGCGAGCGAGCTCACCCCTCCCACCGTCTTCAACGTCGTGCTGCGCGCCGAGAACGAACCGTTCGGCGCCAGCACTTCGGAGGCGAAGGGCACCGCGAAGGCAAGCGTGCTCCAGGACGGCTCGATCGCCTTCACCTTCACCATCAACAACAAGGGAGGCGAGGTCTTCAATCGCGCCCACATCCACAAGGCGCCCGCCGGCGCAAACGGGCCCATCCACTGGGACTTCCTCGAGGCCGGCGTGCCGGTGGCAACGGTTGAGGGCCAGCCGGCGCAGCTCCGCGGCCTCGCCGTGCCCCGCGCCGACGCGGACCTGGCCGATCTGCTCGCCAATCCCGACCAGTACTACGTGAACGT
>JBOHSQ010000013.1:0-2802 GCA_050733295.1 Gemmatimonadales bacterium | reverse complement strand
CCTTGAGGCTGGTCGCGAGGAACAGCGGGCGTGCGTTGCCCTGCATCAGCCCGCGGATCTGGATCACGTCGAGGAGGAGAAGCACGCCCACGGCGGCCGCCATGATGCCGGCGATGAGGCTCATCGTGCCGAGGATGCGGAGGGCCGCGATCCCCGCGCCGCGGAGCATCAGCGCGCCGCCGAGCGCGCCGAGCGCGATCACGATGAGGGAGAAGGTGTCCAGCGTCGCGGTGAGCGCCGCGAAATCGGCCTGCGCGTTCGGCTCCTTCTGGATCGCCCACAGCACGGCGATGTCCACCAGGGCCGCCACGATGAGTGCGACGCCGAGTCCGGTGAGCAGGCTTGCCACCGCACGGCCGGTGGCGCGGGAGTTGGGCTCGAGGCCGGCGGCAGCGGAGGCGTCGGGACGGGTCGGCAGGACCGGGGACTGGGGCATCGGGGCTCCGGAAATCGTGGCAGTCGGCACTGGCGACACTTTCGCGACAGTGGCGCTCGCGTCCAGGGGTCCGGGGGCGCCGTCCATAATGCCGTCGGTCCCCAAGTTGGACAACTGTTGGGGCGTGCTCGCCACATCGAAGGCCCCGGAGAGCGATACAAGGGCTCCGATGTGTACTCACCGTCATGCCACCGCCGCGCGGGATCAGTCACCTAAGATTATGCAATTGAAGTGCTTGCAGGTTGGACTTGCATCCGGTGTGACAATTCGGCACGTTGGCTTGGGTCTTGCCCAAGATGGGCTCGCCGCAGACCGCGGTGCATTCCGGAATCTATTCACCAGGATGGGGTTACCGATGCAAGTTCCAGCACTGGTCGGCCTCCTTGCAGGCGCCGGCCTCTTGGCGGTGACGCCGGGCGACGCGACCGCCGATCTCAGGACCAACGCCTCGGGCCGTTGGGTCTACGTTTCCGCGCTGAGTGCCGACTTCGGTCGCCTCGCCGGGAGCCCGGCCCTCGTGCTCCAGTCGGGGTCAGTGCTGGCGAACATGGCCGGCATGCCTGCGGTGTTCTCGAACGGGGAAGAGGAAGAGGATGACGACGAGGGCGGGAGCGTGCTCTCGTCCCAGTATGTCGTCGTGCTCGCCGGTATCGGCGGCGCCGCCCTGGTCGCGAGCGAGCTGATGAGCGACGACGCGGGCAACACCGCGCTCTCCAGCAACCCGACGCCTCCGGGCGGGAATCCGCCGGGTGGCGGACTGCCCAACGATCCGCCGCTGAACCAGACGCCTCCCGAGACCACCACGCCGGAGCCCGTCACGATGACGCTCCTGGCCACCGGTCTTGCAGGGCTGGGCGGCGCGCAGATCCGCCGTCGGCGGCAGCGCCAGGAAGCCTGACCCCCCATCTCCTTCCGGAAGGCGGCGCCCCCCGACGGTCGGGGGGCGCTTCGTTTTCGCCCCCCCGGACGTTGACCCCCGTTTCACCGTCGGCCACATTACGGCCCCCGGCTGCCTCCGACCGCAGGTCCACGCTCGCTTCCCCTGAAGGAGCTGCGCGATGCCGTTCTCCCTGCCCGACCTTCCCTACGCCTACAACGCGCTGGAGCCGCACATCGACGAGCAGACGATGCGGATCCATCACGACAAGCACCACGCCGCCTACGTGAACAACCTGAACGCTGCGCTCGAGGGCCAGGCGGCACTCCAGTCCAAGTCGCTCGACGACCTCCTCCGCGGGCTCGATGCGGTGCCAGAGTCGGCACGTGCCGCGGTGCGCAACAACGGCGGCGGCCACTGGAATCACACCATGTTCTGGGAGATCATGGCCCCGGGCGGCGCCAGCGCCCCGGCCGCCACCCTGGCCAAGGCGATCGACGCCGAGCTGGGCGGGTTCGACAAGTTCCGGGAGGCTTTCGCGAAGGCGGCCACCACGCGGTTCGGGAGCGGTTGGGCCTGGTTGGTGCTCGACCGCGGCAAGCTCGCCGTCACCAGTACGCCCAACCAGGACACCCCCGTGATGGACGGCAAGCACGCGGTGCTCGGCTGCGACGTCTGGGAGCACGCCTACTACCTCAGGTACCAGAACCGGCGCCCCGACTACGTCGCCGCCTGGTGGAACACGGTGAACTGGAGCGTGGTCGGCAAGCGCTACGAGGGAGGGAAGTGAGCCTCCCCCCGAGCGGATGGCCCGCACCGGATTTCACGCTGCCGTCGACTTCGGGCCAGCCGGTCACGCTCTCGGGGCTCCGCGGGAAGCGGGTGCTGATCGCGTTCTACCCGCTGGCCTTCACCAGCACCTGCACCGCGGAGCTGTGCGCCTTCTCGGAGGACTTCGACCGGTTCGCCGGGGCTGACACCGTGGTGCTGCCGATCAGCGTGGATTCGGTGCCGACGCTCAAGGAGTACAAGGCCAAGGAGCGGATGACCCTGGACCTGCTGAGCGACTTCAAGCGCGAAGTCTCCCGCCTCTACGGCGTGCTGCTCGAGGACAAGTTCTTCGCCAGCCGCGCCTACGTCCTGGTCGACCGGGATGGTGTCATCCGCTGGACCCACGTGGAGGCCGAGCTCGGGCATCGGCGCTCCGACGAGGAACTCCTGGCCCGGATCGCGGCGGTCGCCTGAGTCGCTGGTCGCTGTGCGCCCCCGGGCCGGACGGCGATGCCGCGCTCGCCTGGCTCGAACACCTCCCCGACGTCGCTCCACGCCGCACGGACTCGCCCACGTCCGCTGACCTGGGCGCGGCAGACGGGCTCTGGGTGCACGGGCCCATTCCCGAACTCGCGCCGGCCACCCGAGAGTCCCTGCTCGACTGGCTGCGCCGCGGCGGGCGCCTCCTCTGCACCGCCGAAGCCACCGGCATACCCGC
>JBOHSQ010000012.1:0-6735 GCA_050733295.1 Gemmatimonadales bacterium | reverse complement strand
CCGGCCTCCGCGCATCCCACGGCCTGAAGGAACTGCGTACCCGTGGGCGACGACCGCGTCACGACATTGAGGCGGGTGGAGCTCCAGTGGGAGGGCATCTGGCGCCCGCCGGAGCTGGGGTCGTCCGCGGCGCCGACGGCGCCGAGCAGTTGCTCGGTGGCAGTCATCCCGAGGCCGAGGCAGAGGGCCCGGTCGCGATAGTAGGTATAGAACCAGTCGTAACCAGGGCGGAAGACCTTGGCCGCCGCGGCCAGGACCGCCTCGTGCCCCGCGCCGGAGATCTGGAAGAAAATCCGGTTCTGCCGCTTGAGCTGGATTTCCTTGTCGTCAATCCGGCGAGACAGCAGGATGACCCGGTACAGGTCGAGCAGCTCGGCCTTGTCGAGCCGGGCGGAGGGAACGCTCTTCGAGCGGGGCGGAGTGCGCGTGGCCATGGCGACCGGAGTGGGGGTGACCGCGGAGCCGTCGCGGCCCCGTCCTGCCTCAAGATAAGGCGCGGAGTGGCCGGCCTCTAGACCGGTCCACCCCGTGACCCGAACATGGAGTTCCCTTTACTACTACTGCAACAAGGCGCGTCGCGCGACCCGGCGATGACCCCTTCCCGAGGTCGACCTACCGCCGATAGACGATCCGCCCACCGGCCACCGTTGCCTGCACCTGCACGTTGGCGAGCTCGCTGTCGGGCGTGGCGAAGAGGTCGCGGTCGAGCAGCACCAGGTCCGCCGCCATGCCCGGGCGCAGGATACCGCGCCGGGATTCGGCCATGGTCGCCCGGGCGTGGCCGATGGTGTACGCCCGCAGCGCTTCCTCGAGCGAGATCTTCTCCTCCGGCACCCAACCGCCCGGATGCTTGTCGTCGAGGGTCCGCCGGGTCACGGCGGCATAGAGGCCGAGCACCGGATCGGGCGGCGCCACGGTCCAGTCGGAGCCGAAGGCGAGGACCGCGCCCGAATCGAGCAGCGAGCGGAAGGCATAGGTGGTCCTGATGCGCTCGGGGCCGATGCGCTTCTCCGCCCAGCGCCCGTCGTCGATGGCATGGTAGGGCTGCATCGAGGCAATGACGCCCTGCCGGGCGATCCGGCCGATGTCCTGCCGCCGAAGGTGCTGCGCGTGTTCGATCCGGAACCGGCGGTCGCGGGCGCCGTGGGCCGTCCCCACGCTGTCGAAGATGTCGAGCAGGACGCCGTTGGCGCGCTCGCCAATGGCGTGAACCACCACCTGGAGGCCGGCGGAGTCGGCGGCGCCGATGTACTGCCGGAGCGCGTCTTCCCGGGTGACGAGGAGGCCGCTGGTCCGAGGCGCGTCATCGTAGGGCGCGTAGAAGAGCGCGGTGGTGGAGCCGAGGGAGCCGTCCACGTAGCCCTTTACGCCGTCGAGCCGGAGCCACTCATCGCCGCGCCCGACCTTCGCCACGGTGTCGGCCACCCAGCGCCACTCCTCCAGCGGGAAGTAGAGGTTGGTGCGCACGGTAAGCCGCCCGGTGGCCTTGGCGCGCTGGAACGCGCCGAGGTCGGCGAAGGGCACGCTCACGAACCCGATGGCGGTGATGCCCTTGGAGGCTGAGAAAGCCATCGCCCGGGCCAGCGCCGAATCGCGCTGTGCGTCGGTGGGCGCGGGGATCACCTTGTACAGCAGGTTCATCGCCCCGTCCTTGAGCACCCCGGTGGGTTCGCCAGTACGAGGATCGCGGACGATCTCGCCGCCCGCCACGTCCGGCGTAGTCCGGGAGACGCCCGCCAGCCGCAGGGCGAGTGAGTTGGCCACGCCCATGTGGCCGTCGAGCCGCTGCACGAAGACGGGATGGTCCGGCGTGACGGAGTCGAGCCATTCACGGCGCGGAAGCGGGGTCCCGGCCCAGCGCTCATGGTCCCAGTTCCCCCCGACGATCCATTCACCCTTCGGGAGCGCCGCCCCGAACTCCTGGATCCGGTGGACCATCTCGGCCGGCGAGTCGGCGTCGCGCAGCTCCACGCTGATCAGCTGGAAGCCGCCGTCGGTGAAATGGCTGTGCGCATCGCCGAATCCCGGCGTGACGCTTCCCTCGCCGTTGGCGAGGACTTCCGTCTCCTCGCCCACGAGGCGTGCGATGTCGGCGCTGTCGCCCACCGCGACCACGGTGTCACCGCGGATCGCCACGGCACGGGCTGCGGGCCGGGCCGTGTCCCCGGTCCACACCTGGCCGAACACGACGAGATCGGCATCCGATTCGGACGGGCGGCAGGAAGCCAGGGCAAGCAGGGCGACGGCGGGGGGGAGGAGGCGCATGATGAAGAAAGTGAGTGGTGAGAAGGGAGAAAGCAGGGGTTAACGGTGTCGCGTCAGCCGGCGGAGACGCTCGAGCTGCTCGAGCGCCGTGGGGGCCTTCTCCCCCGCCGCCGGGGCGACGGCGAACAGGTCGCGGACATCGAGCAGGATCTCGAGCAGCAGCTGATCGCGCACGTAGGCCCACTCCAGCTCCGCCATGCGCGCGTCGTTGCCCGCGGTCCGGGCCCGCTCGTACGACTCGCGATAGATGGTTTCGAGGTTGTCGAGGATCCGGTCGCGGGAGCGCATTCAGGTCAGAGGTCGAAGGTCGAAGGGCGAAGACCCGACGTCGGTCATTCCGGCCCCAAGCTAACCCTCCGCCACTCGGAGGAGTATAGTCTAGGGGTGTTCGCCGTCGACCGTTGACCCTGACATTCGACCCGCTCAATGTCCCTCGCCGGAAAGACCATCCTCTTCTTCTGCGCCGCGCAGTACGAAGACCTCGAGCTCTGGTATCCCAAGATCCGGCTGGAGGAGGAGGGCGCGCGGACGGTCGTCGCCGGACTCGAGGCGACCACCTACACCGGCAAGCGGGGCTATCCCTGCACTCCCGACACGACGGTCGCCCAGGTGCGAGCTCAAGAATTCGACGGGCTCGTCATCCCCGGGGGATACGCGCCGGACATCCTCCGCCGGAACGCCAAGGTGCTCGACCTTACCCGCTCCATCTTCGAGGCCGGCAAGCCGGTGGCCTTCATTTGCCATGCTGGCTGGGTGCCGATCTCGGCTCGGATCGTGAAGGGCCGGCGCATGACCAGCGTGGGCGCCATCCGCGACGACCTCGTGAACGCCGGGGCCGCCTGGGAAGACAGTCCGGTGGTGGTGGACGGCAACCTCATCTCCTCCCGGACGCCCGCCGACCTGGGGCATTTCTGCCGCTCCCTCATCGCGGCGCTCCAATGAGCCTTCGTGACTCGCAGGACCGGGTGGACGCGTGGATCTCCCGTTTCGAGGAGGGTTATTTCGACCCACTCACCAACGTGGCACGGCTGGCGGAGGAGGTCGGCGAGCTGGCGCGCGAGGTGAACCACCGATTCGGGCAGAAGACCAAGAAGCGGGAGGAACCGGAAGGCGACATGGGGATGGAGCTGGCCGACATCCTGTTCGTCGTCATCTGCCTGGCCAACCGCGAGGGGATCGACCTGCAGGAATCCTTCGACCGGATGATGGCGAAGGTCGAGCACCGCGACACGCCGCGGTGGACGCTCAAGCCGAAAGCCGGACGGAACCCCTCGGGAGACCTTGCGGATGGCGGGAAAGGGGCCTAATCCATAGGACACCTCCGCGGCTCCCCCCTGGCGCCGCCACCCCCCTGTCGGTCACACCGGAGGTCCCATGGCCAGTCCCCTCCTCGAATCCCTCGAAGCGCTCGTCACTCCCGAGGTGCTCTCCCGCACCTCGCGGGACCTCGGCGAGTCGGAAGCCAACATCGCGCGAGGCTTCTCGTCCGCCTTCGGCGGTACCCTTGCCGGCCTCACGTCCCGCGCCAGCGACGCGGGGTTCATGCGGCAGATCCTCGAGCTGGTAGGCAGCAAGGCGAATGACGGCAGGATCCTGGATGATCCTTCCGCCCTGTTCAGCGGGCCCATCACGTCGCCGGCGATGGACCTGGGCAGCAAATTCCTCACCTCCGTCTTCGGCGGCCGCACCTCCGGTGTAACCGACCTGATCGGCCGGACCGCCGGCCTGCGCCCGCAGGCTGCCAGCTCGATCATGTCGATGATCGGGCCGCTGGTGCTCGCCGTACTGGGCCGGCTGGTCCGGTCGCGCGGGCTGGACGCGTCCGGCCTGGCGAGTGCGCTCCTGATGCAGCGGGAAGACATCCTGCGCGCCGCGCCTCCGGGCCTCAACAACGTGCTCGGGCTTGCGGGTGCTGCGCCCGCTGCGGTCGCGGCCCGGAGCCCCGCACCCTCCGGCCGCCGCTGGCTGCTGCCGCTGCTCGCGGCGGCGGCGCTGGCGCTGATCCTCTGGTCGGTGCTGCGCGGCGGGCGCGCGCGCGACACGGTCGACGACGCCGTCGGCGCGATGGAGGAGACCGCCGTCGAGACCGGCAATGCGGTCCGCTCGGCCGCGGCCGATGCGAGCAACTGGGTGGAACAGCGACTTCCCGACGGGGTGAACCTGAACGTCCCGCCCACGGGAATCGAGAGCCGGCTGGTGGGGTTCATCACCGATCCGGACCGGCCGGTCGACCGCACCACCTGGTTCGAGTTCGACCGCCTTACCTTCGAGACCGGCTCGGCGACGGTCCGGCCGGAGTCGAAGGAGCAGCTCGACAACATCGCCGCGATCCTCAAGGCGTATCCATCGGTCACCGTCAAGATCGGCGGGTACACCGACAACACGGGCGACGACGCCGCCAACCTCAAATTGTCGCAGGACCGGGCGTCGGCGGTGGAGAGGGAGCTGGTCACGCGGGGCGCCGCGGACGACCGGATCGAGGCCGAGGGCTACGGCGAGCAGCACCCCGTCGCCGACAACTCGACCGAGGAAGGCCGGGCCAAGAACCGCCGCATCGCGCTGCGCGTCACGGCGAAGTAGCCGGGCCATCTCCACGGCGGGGGCGGGATGTTGTCCGCTCCCGCCGTCGTGCGTCCGCTACTCCCATTCCTTCGGCTGCGACTCGAGCTCCGCCATGATGGCGAGATAGGAATCGTGCCGGTCGCGCGGGATGTTGCCCGTCCCGACTTCCTCCAGCACGGCGCACCCCGGTTCAATCCGGTGCCGGCAGTCGCCGAATCGGCAGCGTGTGCCCGGCGAACGGAATTCGGGGAAGCACTGGGCCAGGTCGCCGGGCTCCACGCCCCACAACCCGACCTCACTGAATCCCGGCGTATCCACCACGAAGCCGCCTTCGAACGGCAGCATCACGGCTCCCACGGTGGTGTGCTTCCCGCGAAGCACCCGCTCGCTCAGCTCGCCGGTGCGGAGCTGGAACCCGGGATGAAGGGCATTGAGCAGGCTAGACTTCCCGGCGCCTGATGGCCCGGTGACGACGCTCTCGCGCCCGGCCAGGGCCTCCCGGAGCTGGGGCAGACCGTCACCGGACTTCGCGCTGGTGAGCAGGACTGTGTACCCGGCGCGATGAAAGCGCTCGGCCAGGTCGGCGCCGTGGGCGAGGTCGACCTTGTTCAGCACCACCAGCGCGGGGATGTTGTGGGCCTCCGCGACCACGAGGAGGCGATCGACCAGCTGAGGGACCGGCTCCGGATTCCGGGTGGCCGTCACGATCACGACCTGCTCGACGTTCGCGACGACCGGGCGAAGGCCTCTGCCCTCGGGGACCCGGCGGGCCAGGACGCTGGTACGCTCGTCGACGGAGGCGATGGCCCAGAGGTCGCCCGAGGATCCCGGCTCGAGGGTTACCCGGTCGCCTACGAGCACCCGCGCCTGGCCCCGCTTGGCCTTCTTTCGCAACGACGCCCTGACCTCGCCGTCATCCGTCAGGACTCGGTAGGTCGAGCCCTCGCGCTCCACCACGGTGCCACGCCGGCTCACCACTCCCCCGGCTGCGCGGCCAGCGCCTCTTCGAGGGCGGCCTTCACGTCCCAGAGCGAGAGCAGCCTGACGCGCTCCTCGGCCTCGGCCGGCGTCCGGCCCCAGGCCAGGGCCGGCGTCTCCACGTGGCCGGAGGGCTCCTCGCCCCCCGGGCTCCATCGCACGAACAGGAGGGAGGCGCCGTACATGCCGCGCGGATCGGGATCGTCATCGGCGACGATGCCCACCGAGTACGCACCGCCATCCGAGCCCCCGAAGGCCGCGGCTCTCCCGTGGAGCGCCATGTACCCGCCGAGCGTCAGCTCACTCACTTCCGGCCGCGACCCTCGCGGAGCATGCTGCCGAGGATGAAGGCGATGTTCGCAGGCCGCTCCGCCAGCCGGCGCATCAGGTAGGGGTACCACTGGGTGCCGAAGGGGACGTAGACCCGCATGCGGTGCCCGGCGGCGCGCAGCCGATCCTGCAGGTCCCGCCGCACTCCGTAGAGCATCTGGAACTCGAACCGGTCCTCACCGATGCCGTTCCGCTGGACGAAGCGCCGCGCGTGCTCGATGATCTTCTCATCGTGGGTCGCGATGCCGGGGTAGCGCCCGCCATCGAGGAGGCGCTCCATGAGGCGCACGTAGCTCCGGTCCACGTCCTGCTTATCGGGAAAGGCCACCGCCGGCGGTTCGAGGTAGGCGCCCTTGCAGAGCCGGACCCGCGCGCCCATGGCGATGAGCCGATCGATGTCCGCGACCGACCGCCTCAGGCACGACTGGATCACCACGCCGCAGTGCGCGCCCCATTGCCCGAACAGCCGGTCGGTGAAGAAGTCCAGGGTGCGCTGGGTGTAGGCGGAGCTCTCCATGTCGAGCCGGACGAACCCGCCGAGGGCCTGGGCCCGGTCGAGGATAGTCGCGAGGTTCCGGTAGCAGAGCTCCTCGTCGATGT
>JBOHSQ010000011.1:0-6082 GCA_050733295.1 Gemmatimonadales bacterium | reverse complement strand
GGTTTCGACTTCGGGGAGCTCGGGCACGGGGGAAAAATAGACGGGCGGGAAGGAGCGGGAAGGAGCGGGAAGGAGCGGGAAGGATGATTGCGATTGGGATGGTGCTGGCACTGGCCGATACGCTCCTCATCCGTCCGGGGGCGATGGTGGACGTGGAGCGGGGGGAGCTCCGGCGGGGGCTGGTGGCAGTCGTGGCCGGGGACCGGATCGTACGGGTGGATTCCGCAGGGGCGGTACGGCCGGGGCCGGGGTGGAGGGTGGTCGACCTCCCCAACGCGACCCTGCTGCCCGGGCTCATCGACACCCATGTGCACCTGGCCCTGGCCGGCGACCCGGAGGAAAACCTGCGGCGCACCCTTGCCGCCGGGTTCACCGCGGTGCGGGACCTGGGGACCGGGGCGCCCCCCGCGATGTCCGAGCCGGCCGCGTCGGTGACCGCAGCCTACGACTGGGTCGGCGCCACCGGTGGGACGTGCGACTTCCAGGGCCAGGGGGTGCGCGGGGCGGGCGAGTTTGCGGCACGTACACGCGCGCTCATCGCCCAGGGCGCCGCGGTGATCAAGGTGTGCCTCACGTCGTGGTGGGCACCGGCCGTGAGCTTCCCCGACTCGGTCGAACTCACCCGCGAGGAGCTGGACAGCGTGGTGGCGGCGGCGCACGGGGCCAGGCGCCCGGTGATCGCGCACGCGATCGGGCCGGCGGGCGTGCAGCTCGCCATCGACGGGGGCGTGGACGGGCTCGCGCACTTGCCGCGAGTGACGGCCGAGCTCGCGAGGGGGATCGCCGCGCGAGGGATGACGGTATCTCCCACGGCGGCGACGCTCCTGGCCGGGGCACGGGGCCAGCCGTGGCAGGACCAGCTCGCGGCGTCGGCAGAGGCGGTGCGCGCCGCGGGCATCGCCATCGTGTACGGCACGGACGCGGGGGTGCTGCCCCACGGGATGAACGCGCGTGAGGCGATGGCAATGCAGCGACTCGGCTGGTCGCCGGCGGAAATCCTGCGGTCGGCCACGACCACTGCGGCCCGCACGCTGGGAATCGCGGCGCCAGCGGGGACAATCGCGGCAGGCGCACGGGCGGACCTGGTGGCGGTGGAGGGGAATCCGCTGGAGGATGTGGCGGCGCTCGGGAGCGTGGTGCTGGTGGTGAGGGCGGGGAGGGTGGTTGAATAGGATGGCTGGATGGCCGGGGGCGCCGCATGAGGGGATTCGCTGGTTGGCTGGGGTCCGGATTGCTCGTCCTGGTGATGCCGATGCGGCTCGCGGCCCAGGACGATGCGACCCGGGCCCGAGCCCGGTTCGACTCGGCGCTGGTGGCCGAAGTGACCGCGCTGGCGCGGCAGCGCGCGGCGGCCGACAGCTTCTCGGGGGTGGTACTGCTGGCGCGGGGGGACCGCCAGCTCCTGCTCCTGCCACTGGGATACCGTGACCGCGAGCGGCGCCTGCCGAACGAGGGCAGCACCAAGTTCGCGATAGCGTCGATGACCAAGATGTTCACCGGCGTCGCGGTGGGTCAGCTGGTGCAGCGGGGGCGGCTCCGGTTCACCGACACGGTGCGCATGCTCGCCCCTGCGCTCCCCTCTTCGCTGGCCGGGCGGCTCACGGTGCACCAGCTGCTCACCCACACCTCGGGGCTCGGGAGCATCTGGGGCGACGAGTTCCGGCGGCGCGGCGGCGACTCGTTCCACGCGCCGCGCGACTTCTATCCGCTCTTCGTCAACCAGCCGCTCCAGTTCGAGCCCGGCGCGCGGTGGGGGTATAGCAACGCGGGGTATGTGGTGCTGGGCGACCTGATCGAGCGAGTGTCGGGTGAGGGGTACGCGGACTACATCCGGCGGCACGTCTTCTTGCCAGCGGGGATGTCGACCGCACTCGACGACGAGGTGTCACGCGAGGATCCCGACCGGGCGATTCCCTACAGCCGGCAGCTCTCCGATTCGCGCGGGCTGGAGCGGGCAGATCGGGTTGGCCTCCGGCGGATGATGCCCGCCGGCGGCGCGGTGGCGAGCGCGCCGGACCTGTGGCGGTTCGCGCGGGCGCTCACGGGACACCGGCTGTTGAATGGGGCGTACACCGATACGGCGACGACGGGGAAGGTGACCTACCGGCGAGGCGCGAGCTATGCGCACGGATTCGCAAACGAGATGGTGAACGGGCAGGTGGTGATCTTCCACGACGGTGGCGCGGAAGGGATCAGCGGCAACCTGGACATCTTCCCGGCAACGGGGCACGTGGCGATCGAGCTCTCGAACTACGACCATCCCGCCGTGGGGCCGATCCGGGACCTGATGCGGGCCCGGATCACGAGGCGGGCATCGGAATAGCAGTCACCGCCTCGGGCGTGGGGCAGAGCTACTCCGGAGCCCGTCGTGGAGCCAGGGTTCTTTGCGTCGTCCAGCAGCCATCAATTCCGGGACGGCCCAAAGATGACGGCCATCTGCGGTCCCAACGATGGAGTAACGGTCCATTCCTCCTGGACGTAGCCGGGCGCAGCCACACGAAGGGTCATTTCTATTCCCGGAGTCAGACCCTCGAAGAAGAAACCGCCGTCATACCCCCACGCGTTACATGGCGTCGTCTGCTGGATGCTCTGGCCGAGGCGCTGTCCGCGTACCACCGTAACAGTCGCGTCGACGATACACGCACCACTCCCATCAACGACCATTCCCCACAGGAATGTCAATGAGGGGGCGGGCCCGGGCGGTGGTTCGCCCGGGGCGGGCCCGGGTGGTGGTTCGCCGGCGAGGGTCGTGAACAGGATTGCCGAGGCCTCGGGGAGCGGATCACCGTCGGCATCGACCACGCCGGCTCCGGCTTCCAGCTGATACTCGGTCCCGGGTTCGAGCGCCGTGGCGGGGGTGAACTGAACTACCCATGGCTCAGCGGGCAGGACCGCAGCGTCGCCAGGAACCTCCACCCCCGCCTGCAACAGTCGAACCTCACCATCCAGCGAGGCAGGATCCACCGGCTCGCTGAACACGATCAGGGGGCGGACAGCGAGCGCCACGTCGGTCCGGCCGGGCGGTGGCGAGGTACGCACGATCACGGGCGGGCGGCGAACTGGGACCGTGCCGGACTTCCGGACGAGGACGTTGCCGCCCTGATCGCGGAACTCGAGTTCGAGCGAGTCGCCCTCGCCGGCCAGCACCGCGACCGGGTCGAACCCACCGCTCACGACCGGCACGGTGACCGGGTCTCCGCCATCGCTCAGGTTCTGGATGATCACGATCGCGGCGCCGGGCAGGCTCCCCGGCCGGAGTGACACGTAGGTGACGTCTCCGGCGCCAAAGGTGGGGAACGTCGGCGCCGCCGGCGCAAGACCCGGGGAGTGGGGATCGGTGAGTATGACGGGCGACAGGCCGTCGTCAGGCGGCCCGGGACTGGCGGGGTCGTTGGAACAGGCGAGCCAAGCCAGGGCGGCCGGGCCGAGCAGGATTAGGTGAGGGAACCGCCGCATCGCCACCTCCCCGTCCTCGGGGTGTCAGGCGCCCGTCACGGTATCACCCCGGGCGGGCTTCTTCCAGTTCCACGGCTGGGGAGGGGAGAATTGCTCCGGGGGGCGGACGGGCAGGACGGGCTGAGATGTGACGCCACTCACGGCCCGGCCCTCGCAGGCGGAACTAGGCTGGACCCATCAGGTGCTGTGGTACTCGACTCTCTCGCGGGAGGTCCCCATGGCGACGCCGGGCCAGCCAATCGCATCGGCCGCTTCCCTGCGGCGCCGCGCCCAGCAGGTTCGCACCCGCCGCTTTGAACCCACCTCAGTCTACGTGCTGGCTGAGCGGCTGGAACGCGAAGGCGTGGAGCTGCGCGCCCTTCATGGGCCCTGGCGCCCGATTCGGCGGGCCCTGCGGCGGCCGGGTCGCAACGCCGAACGGGCCATTCCCATTGTCACCAACGGTACCGTGGAGATCGCGGTGGACACCGCTGAGCACGCCGCCGACCTCTCCGGATTCCTCAATTCGGCAGGGCTGGACCACCTGGAGCCGGTCCCCAACCTCCGACCGCCCGAGGAGGATCTGGTCCGCGACTGAACCGCTGTCGCGAGACCGGGGCGGTAGGGTTCGACGTGGCCAAGGCGGCTCAGGGCTGCCAGGCCGGGCTTTGGCCGTCGGCGATGATCAGGCCGCGCTGGCTTCCATCCGCGCTGACCCATTCGATGACATCGGACGACGAGAACGCGATCACCTGCCCGTCGGGTGACCAGGTGGGGTGGGCGGACCGCGTTCACCCCCTCGAACAGACCCTGTGACCGGCCGAAGAACACGAGGTCTCCTCCTACTGCAAGCGCGCCACCGAGCATCGGTTGGCCGGTTCTGTCGCCGGGGTCATCTGCGATCGACGAGCCGACTCTCCGCAAGCAAGGCCAGCCAGCGACGGAAGGGCGCAGGGCGATGGGCAGATACCCGGGCCTCGGGATGAAGCGGCTCGCCCTGAGGACGAGCTTGCCCGCGAGGCCACTAGGGTACTCGACTTACTGAGACGCGGAGCCGGAGAAGTACGCTTGGGCCTTGATCCAAGCTTGCGCGCCCACTTTTTTTCCAAGGGCGCGCGACTGCAAGTCTCCTTCCTTGAAGTGAATCCCACCGTACCGGCGTGACATCCCGGCTTGATCGGCCGCTTCGCTGAACGTAGACCACGCCAGCGTGAGGTCGGACGCCGGCGCCGCGCCAGGCTCTACACCGGACGTGCCGGCCTTGATGACCACCGAATAGCCAAATGCATCGCTGCCGGTAAACGAGCGAAGCACCTCGGCAGCGGCGGCACTGAAGCCGCTGTGCCCGGAAGTGAATTCCGGAAAGGCGGGAGTCGGTACCGCACTCGTCTGATACGCTTGCCACTGCTCACCAGGAATTGTCTGCGTGCCTCGAGACGGACCACCCCAAGCGCGAATCAGCTGACCGGCCATGAGAAACCGAATGGTGGTGATCGGTCGCACATAGTCGAATTCGCGCTTGCAATCCCAGACCGCGATACCGACGTCGAGCAACGCGTTGGTCAACGCGAAAAACATCTTCACATCAACATCGAGCGGATGCGAGTCTCGGCGGGAAATCCATTGCGCGAAGAGGGCCCAGTGCCCAGGTGGCTGCTCCGTACCGGGGCCGTCGGCCCAGTACTCCACGATGGCTTTCCGCTCATCCGTCAAGTTCGCGCTGTAGTCAATCAGTTCCTGGGCCTGCTCTGAGTAGCCGGTGCTTGGATAGAGATTCGGCACTGCCGCCGGACGAAATTGTGCCCCCGATGTGAGCGCGAAGGGCTTGACGAGACCCCACTGAGGCGCCACGAACCGCTGCACCGTGCCTTCTCCTAGTGAGCCGAACACCAGCAATGGCTGCCAACGGTTGGGATCGGTGACGTTCGACGGACTATTCACCGGTTGGTACCCGGTGTAATCGGAATACGCCCCTGGCGCGAGATCACCAAGTTGGTTGGAGCCGTCGTGGTGACGGAAGGAAAGGACTGCGGCCGCGGCCACATTGCCAACCCCGACCGCCGTGGTGGTATCTGTGGATTGGTCCGCTGGGTCAAAGCCGAGTTGCCGCATCAGATCATCGAAGATGGTCTGCTCGGAAGGGAAGAGGTCAACCAGTGCACGATATGCCCCGACGCTGACGGCCCGTTCCTTGTTCGCACGGGTGCGCTCGGCTGGCGGTCTCCTCAAAGCCCCACCGAGCTGCGTACCGATGGCCGTCGCGTCATAGGCGGACCACGCGTCGTACATCGATGTGTGCACGATGGCGAGCGCACGGGCAACCACGGGCGGCCCAAGGTGCGCGCGGCGAACAGCCTCGAGCGCCGCTTCGTTCCACCGGACAACGACCGATTCCTGGTTCTCCTGTGGTCGAGGAGCCGTGGCAACGTCGCAGCCGCTCAGCGCGACCATCGATGCAGCCAGAGCTCCTCGGGCCGCGTTTACGCTGTCGAGCCGCATCGCAGCCTGCGACGCCTACTGCGCGGTTGCGGTGAATGTCACCGACCCGGCCCCAGGGGAGGAAGCCGTCACCGTCTGGGGTCCCGCGTCAGGGCCGAGAGTCCACAGACCTGAGATCGCAATGCCGGAAGCGTCTGTTGCCGGCGCC
>JBOHSQ010000010.1:0-3313 GCA_050733295.1 Gemmatimonadales bacterium | reverse complement strand
CTGCCAGCCCGATGTCGCGGGCGTGGCGCGCTGCGCGGCGAAGCTCCTCGAGCGCCTCGTCGCCCTTGCGCCAGGTGTGGGCATAGCGGCCGGTGTGAAGCTCGACGGCCGGGACGCCCAGCTCGCGGGCCCGGTCGAGCGCCGCGGGGTCGGGGTCGACGAAGAGAGACACCCGGATCCCGGCGCCGCCCAGCCGGGCGATCGCCTCGGCCAGGCGGGAATCGCACCTCGAGAGGTCGAGCCCGCCCTCGGTGGTGATTTCCTCGCGCTTCTCCGGGACGAAGGTGGCCTGGAAGGGGCGGAGCCGCTCGGCCAGGGCGACGATCTCCTCGCTGGTGGCGAGCTCGAGGTTGAGCGCGGTGGTCACGGTCTCCGCGAGCGCGAGGACATCGGCGTCCTGGATGTGGCGACGGTCCTCGCGCAGGTGCACGGTGATCCCGTCGGCACCGGCCCGCTCGCAGAGGCGCGCCGCCTTGGCCGGGTCGGGCTCGTCGGTGCGGCGCGCCTGCCGCACGGTGGCCACGTGATCGATGTTGATGTACAGCCGGGTGCGCGTCATTGCCCGCCTCCCGCGGGTCCCGTTATGTTGCTCCGGTATCCGCCCTCATCCGGAAGGATCGCTCCCGTGCGCCGATTCGCCCTGCTTTCGGCCCTGGCACTCGCCGCCTGCGGCGGATCGAGCGCCCCTCCGAGCTCCGTGTCGCCCTCCGAGTCGCCCGACGCCGCCGTGACCAGCTTCCTGCGCGCCGTGAAGGACAGCAACCTCACGGCGATGTCGCAGCTCTGGGGCACCGCCGAGGGCTCGGCCGCCGAGACGAAGAAGCCGGACCAGTGGGAGCGCCGGGTCGAGCTGATGCAGATCTACCTCAATCACGACGCGGCGCGCGTGGTTGCGAGCGGGCCGGAGACGGGCGGCGGCGAGAACCGCCACAAGGTGACGGTGGAGCTGGCGCGCGCGGGCTGCATCCGGCATGTGCCGTTCACCGTCGTGCGCCGGAACCGGGGCGGCTGGGTGGTGAACGAGATCGAACTCACCGCCGCGGGCAACCCGGCCAAGGGCTGCCTGCCCAGGCCGTCGGGGAATTGAGGGAACCGAGCGCACCGGTTCGACGTTCCTACTCGGTCAGTTCGAGCAGGATGCCGGAGGTGCTCTTCGGGTGCAGGAACGCAATGCGGTGCCCGGCCGCCCCGGTGCGCGGCACTTCGTCGACCAGCCGGTAGCCGGCACGGCGGCAGGCGTCGAGCGCGGCATCGAGGTCGGGCACGCGATAGCAGACGTGATGGATGCCGGGACCCCGCTTCGCCAGGAACTTCGCGATCGGGCCGTCCGGCGAGCGCGGTTCGAGCAGCTCCACCTCGGGTCCACCCAGGTCGAGCGAGACGATGGTGGCACCGTCGGCTTCCTCGGGCGGGCGCGGCTCGAGGCCGAGCACGTCGCGGTAGAACCGCAGGGCGTCGGCAATCGACTCGACCGCGACACCGATGTGCGCGATCTCCGGGCCTCGGGACACTGGGGCCTCCAGGGCAGGGGCCGCGGCCGGACATGCCGGCGGGCCGACAGGACGGGAAACTAACTCTCAAGGACGACAATGGCAGCGACGAACGCGGCAATTCGCGCGGTGACCGATGACAACTTCGCGGGCGAGGTGGAGCAGGCCAAGGGTCTCGTGATCGTGGACTTCTGGGCCACGTGGTGCGGCCCGTGCCAGATCATCGCCCCGTTCCTGGAGCAGGTGGCCGGGGAGTACGACGGCAAGGTGAAGGTGGCCAAGGTGGACGTGGACTCGAACCAGCGCACCGCCATGCGGTTCAATATCCGCTCGATCCCGAGCCTCCTCTACTTCAAGGACGGCAAGCACGTCGACACCGTCGTCGGCGCAGTCCCCAAGCAGGCCATCGTGCAGAAGATCGAGGCCCACCTCTAACCCCCGCAGGGCGGGCGGGCCGTGCGCCTGCCCTCCCGACCACCATGCGCGGGAGCAGCGCCCGACTCGCGGGATCCACCGTCCGCCTCGGCGACCTCGCGTTTCCGGCCGGCCGGTACCTCCTGGCGCGCACCCGCGCGCTGTTCGTCCACCTCGACAACCTGGTCTCCTTCGCCAAGCGCGACCGCGACGGCCGCGTCGACGGCTACCTTGCCGGCTGGCTGCCGGACGAGGTGCTGCTGGTGTTCGTGCGCCGCGGCGAGCTGGTGAACGCGGTGGCCCTCTCGGCCGAGGGCCGCGCGGTGCTGCCCGTGGGCGAGGCGCTGCGGCGGATCCGCAGCGAGCCGGAGCGCGGCGAGCTGGCGTACGCCGAGGCGCCGATGGAGCTGCTCGAGTGGATGTTCGCCGCCTGCAGCCAGCCGATAGAAACCCGCTCGGTGGACGTGCGCGACCCGGCCCGGCTCTTCCCGCTGCTCGCGGCCGAGGGCTTCACCGGAGTCGTGGAGCTGATCTCCCAGGGGCGGGTCAACTACCTGCGCTTCGAGTCCGGCAAGTTCGCCGGCGGACACACCGGCGCGCGTGAGGGCATGGGCACGGCGGGGCACCTGGAGACGCTCTTCGGGCTGCTTCCTGACGGCTCCCCGCCCGCGATCATGTTCAGCACGCTCCCGACGGTGACTTCGCTCCCGACGCAGGCGCTGCCTTCGCAGATCCGGATGCTGCGCGAGGTGTACTCGCGCCTGTCACGCAGCGCCGAGGAGGCATACCCGGGCGAGGGCTCCCGCAAGGCCGGGAAGGCGCACCAGGCGCTGGCGTCCGACCATCCGGCGCTCGCGGTGCTGGGGCCGGGCGACCGCACCGAGGGCCACGCGGTCGCGGCCGAGGCGCTCACCGCCGCGCTCGCCGCCTGGGCCACCGCGCTGCTCCGTGAGATGGAGCTGGTCGATCCGGGCGCTGGCCCGCGCCTCCTGGGCGAGGCGACCCGCGACCACCGGCACGCGCTCCAGGCCGCGGGCTTCTTCGAGCAGGTGCCCTGGGCGCCGCTCCACCCGTGAGCGCCACGCTCTACGTCGTCGCCACCCCGCTCGGCAACCTCCAGGACCTGACCCACCGCGCGGCGGACGTGCTGCGCACGGTGCCGCTCGTGGCGGCGGAGGACACGCGCCACACCCGCCGCCTGTTATCACACCTCGACGCACATCCTCAGATGGTGAGCGTGCATGCCCACGCGGACACCGGGCGGCTCGAGTCGGTGATCCGCCGGCTCCAGGACGGCGAGGACGTGGCCCTCGTGTCCGACGCGGGCACGCCGGCGGTGAGCGACCCCGGCGCCGAGCTGGTGCGCCTGGCGCGCGAGGCCGGCATCCGCGTGGTGCCGGTGCCGGGGC
>JBOHSQ010000009.1:0-2053 GCA_050733295.1 Gemmatimonadales bacterium | reverse complement strand
ACCTCGAGCGGCGCCCCGCACGGCGCCACGGCCCGTGGACCCCGGACCGCGAACCGCGCGAGCCCGACCTGCCCGACACCGGCGAGCCCAAGATCGTGCAGACGGTGCGGGCGCAGTTCGCGCGCTGGGCGGCGGTGAACGGCGGGCTCTTCCTGCTCAACGTCGCGACCACCCAGCTCGATCCGCCCTGGTTCCTGTTCCCGGCGGCCGCCATGGGCTTCGGCCTCCTGTCGAACTACGCCAAGCTCTGGCAGGCAGGCTACAGCTGGCGCGACGTTCTGAACCGCCCGCCCGCACCGGACGCGCTCGAGCCGGCCAAGGGCAAGGGCGGACGGGTTGCACCCCGCGCGGGGCGGGTACTGCCCCCGCCCACCACGGCCGACTTCGGCTCGTTCCGGAAGGTCATGGAGGACGTGCAGCGGGACCGCTCGTTCATCCTCCGGCAGCTCGACCAGTTGCCACCGGAGGAGCGGGAGCTGCTCCCCGACGTGCTGGAAACGACCGACGCACTCTACGAGCGCGCGGCAGGCCTTGCGCGTGCGCTGCACGCCATGGAAACCGGGATGGACACGGGCGAGGTGGCGGCGATCGATGCCGAGGTGACCCGGATCCAGCGGGAGCCGGAGGATGACGAGCGGGTGCGCCGGATCGGGCTGCTGGAGCGGAAGCGGAAGAGCCTGCTCGAGCTCCGCACCAGGCGCGACCAGGTCCAGCGGAATTTCGAGTCCTGCGTCTACGCGATGCAGAACGTCCGGTACGACCTGCTCCGGCTCAAGTCGGCCGGCGTGGCCGCCGTGCTGGGCGACCTCACGCAAGCCACCCAGCAGGCTCGCGCCCTGTCACGCGACGTGGACGGAGCGATCGCGGCCGCGGCCGAGATCCGCGAGGCCGTAAAGTAGGCGCAGCCTCCCGGGAGCCCTTCGTCAGGGCGTCCAGATCCCCCCGAGGCGGAAGCTGGTGTAGTTGTACCGGAGGCGGCCGATGGCCCGGTCCTCGGGTGCGGTGGCCTCGACGTCGACCCGCACACCCGTGATCGCCCAACCCCCCTCGAAGCCGAACTTCTCGAAGGGGAACCACCGCACCGCCGCCCCACCATCATATTCGTAGGCCTTGAAGCGGTCGATCGGGATGTAGATCCCGCGGACGTCCGCCTCCCAGAACCACTCCTCCCCGATCCGGCCCCGTGCATAGGCGCCAATCGTGCCGATGGGCCCGACCAGGTCGGTGGAGAAGTCGCGCTCCTCGGTTTCGCTCCCGCCCGCGCTCACCCGCACCTTGATGCCTGGCTCGAGGAACAGGGCACCGAGACCGACGGTGGGGCCGACCTGGAATCGCTCGCCGTCGTGAATGGCCCAGCGCCAGGTAAGGGTTAGCGCGTCGCTGTAGAACCGCGGCTTGATCTCGGCGCCGACGTTGAACGTGGTGTCGCCGAAGGTGACGTCCTCCTCCAGCACGATCGTGTCCTCGCGCCGGTTGAACTGCCACCCCACCTCGAACTCCTGCCGGCGCCACGGCCGCCACCGGAGGGAAAACCTGCCGAAGGACCCGTTGTCACCGAGGCCCAGGTCCTCGAGGTCGATCTCGGTGCCGGCATCGCCGTTCGCGGCATCGACCCGGATGTCGGTGTTGAACAGGAGGAGGCTTCCCGACCCGGCGACCTGGAGCTTGTCGTGCAGGTGGTCCCGTCCCTGAGCCAGGGCGGGAGTCGCCCACGCGAGGAGGACCACCGCCGCGACGGCCGCGCCGGCAGGGAGGCCCCGCCCGGCCGGCGTCACTACGCCGGCCGCTACCGCGCGTTCAGAACGCGACCAACTCGGAGACGGCCTGCCGAATGGTGTCCACCTGCGGAAGGATGACATCCTCGAGCTCCGGGGCGTAGGCTACAAAGGTGTCCGTCGCGGCCACGCGGCGGACGGGGGCGTCCAGCCAGGAGAACGCCTCGTCCGCGATGCGGGCGGCGATCTCCGCTCCATATCCCCACGACAACGAGTCTTCGTACGCAACGATGACCCGATTGGTCTTCCGCGTCGAGGCGTACACCGCCTCCCAGTCC
>JBOHSQ010000008.1:0-4835 GCA_050733295.1 Gemmatimonadales bacterium | reverse complement strand
CGACCGAGATCTGGGAGGTCGAAAACCTGGTGGGGATGGACCATCCCTTCCACCTGCACGGCTTCCGCTTCCAGGTCCTCGACCGCAACGGCATCCCCGAGCCGTTCCCGGCGTGGAAGGATGTCGTGAACGTGCCCCGGCACGAGACGGTGCGGTTCATCGTGCAATACGATGACTTCCCGGGGAAGTGGATGTTCCATTGCCACATCCTGGATCATGAGGATCACGGGATGATGGGGATCCTTCAGGTCGACTGAGCAAGGGGGGAGAATGAGTCGCAAGGCACGGACGATGGCGATGCTCGCCGGAGGCGCGGCGGTCCTGGCGGCGCTGGGCGGTTCGACCCGCGGCACCGATGAGGGAACCGCGAAGCCCGACCCGCTGGTGGTGCGCGGTCGCCAGGTGGTGATCGAGCACGGCTGCGGCGACTGTCACGGGGGCGGTGGGAACCCCGCCGCGAAGGGCTGGCTGGCCGGGATCATGGACACCGCACAGCAGTTCACCATCGGACCGTTCAAGACCCGGCCCCGCAACCTGACCCCGGACAACACCACCGGGCTCGGCCGCTTCAGCGAGCGCCAGATCTTCAACGCCATACGCTACGGGCTGCGGCCGGGAGAAGCGCCGGACGTGGAGATCACCTCCATCACGCCGGGCCAGGGCAACTTCCCGATGAACCCGAAGTTCCTCGCCCCGCCGATGCCCTGGCCCGTGTTCCGGCACATGCCCGATGCGGACATCTGGGCGATCGCGGCCTACCTCAAGCGAGGCGTCAAGCCCGTCCGCAACGTGGTCAAGGACAGCGACGGCCCGCCGGACTTCTGGGTCAGTGACTACACCGTGGCGAAGATCGGCCCGTACCCGGCACCGGCATATCCGACGGAGCACGAGAAGGAGTGACCTACCGCCTCGCCGTCGTCCCGGTCGGGGCGAACAGCCCGTCGGCCTCATCGTAGGACATCGCGCCGCGGAAGCCCTTGTAGCTCCCCGCCCCGAGCAGTTCTCCCGCCAAGGTCCGGATCTGGGCCATCACCGCGAGCGCGATCGACGGGCCGACGCTCACCCGGGCCACGCCCAGCTCGCGCAGTTCCGGGATGGTGGGACCCGCGCGTCCCGTGAGCACGTTGAGCGGGGCGCCCGCGCCGGCGACCAACCTCCCGATCGTCGGACCGTCCACCACGCCCGGCACGAAGATCCCGTCGGCTCCTGCACCCCGATACACCCGCGCTCGCCGCAGCACCTCCGCCAGCCGACCGCCCGCGTCGCCCACTTCGCGGAGGTAGACATCGGTGCGGGCGTTGATGAACAGGTCCACGCCTGCGCCCTCGGCCGCCGACCGCGCCGCCACAAGCCGCTCGGCCTGCTCCTCGACCGGGACCAGTGGCTCCCCACCCCGGCCTGGTCCGTCCTCCAGGTTGATCCCGACCGCGCCGGCGTCGAGGATCGCGCGGACCGTTTCGGCCACGTCCTCCGGCGTGTCCCCGCCGTATCCGGCCTCGATGTCGGCCGTCACCGGGATCCCTACGGCGGCGACGATCCGGCGAACCGCGCTCGCCATCTCCTCCCGCGTCAGTCCCTCGCCGTCGCGGCGGCCCAGCGCCCACGACACGCCCGAGCTGGTGGTGGCGATGGCCCGGGCGCCGGCGGTCTCGATGACCCTGGCGCTCATCGCGTCCCAGGCGTTGGGGAGGACCAGGAGGTCGTCGGCTACCGGCGGGTGCAGGCGCTGGAATGCCGCAGCGAGATCTCGTTGCGTCACAGGAGTTCTCCCTGGAGACGGCGCCGCTCGAGCGGGGCGGGAAGCGCGCCCTCGTGGGTGAGGAGCCAGCGCTTCCGCTCGATCCCGCCCCCGAACCCCGTGAGCGAGCCGTCGGCCCCGATCACCCGGTGGCACGGCACCACGATGGGGAGCGGGTTCCGCGCATTCGCGCCCCCGACTGCTCGCACCGCACTCGGGTCTCCCGTACGCCGCGCCAGTTCGCTGTAGCTGATCGTGGTACCGAAGGGGATCTCGCGAAGTCGGGCCCATACCTGCTGCTGGAAGGACGAGCCGTCGGGCCGGAGCGGAAGATTGAATCTGGTCCGCGTCCCCGCGAAGTACTCCTCGAGCTGCGTTTGGGCAGCCGCCAATACCTCGGCCGCGGGTCCACTCCCCGCTGACCTTCCCCATCCCGGTTCGACATCTGCCCGCCCGCCCGCCTGCACGCCCGCCCGCGTGTCGAACCACACCCGCGTGAGCCCGGTGGGCCCTGCCGTGAGCAGCAGTTCCCCCACCGGGCTCGCCATGGTGATGTAGGTGGTCGTCATTCCTGCGAATCTACCCCGTGGCAGGGCAGCGCGGTGGTCGCGGACCGTCCGCCTGCCCGCCCGCTCGCCTCCTCATGCCCCCGGCATGTGATAGAAGAACTGCTCCCGCACGATCTTGCCGTCCTTCACCTTGTACAGCGCCATTTCGGTGCCCTGGATGCGCTCGCCGGTGGGCCTGGAGGTGATGTCGAAGGTGTACTGCACCGCGAACTGGTCCTCGCCCACGAACGGCCCGTTCACGAGGGCGGAGTGCACCTCATTGCTCTCGAACCACGCCTCGTTCTTCTCCTTGATGGCGTCGATGCCCTTGAGTTCGGCCGGCATGGTCTCGTCGCCGATCGGTTCGATGCTCTCGATGTTGCGGTCGTAGAACTTGTCGATCGCCTCCAGGTTGCGGCCGGCGCGGCAAAGCTCGACCAGCTCCTGGGCGATCGTGGCGGTTGAAGCGGGTGCTGCGGTGGCCATCGCTGGCTCCTGTCGAGGGGGTGAACCAGATACTACGCCGATGGAGGCCCGAGGTTGCGTGCTCCGCAGGTAACGGCCCGTCCTGCCCGTCCTGCCCGTCCTGCCCGTCCTGCCCGTCCCGCCCGGCCCATTCCTGTCACAAACCCCTCCCCTCACAGGCTCCCTCCCCGCAGCGCAGTCCGTGCAGCGCGCGATGGCCGCCCGTCCAGCGGCCGTCGTCCGCTGGTGCCAGGGACCGTCCAACGGAGGATATCAGTATGAAGATGAACCGTTTGCGCGGGGCGGCTGCCGTTCTCGCGCTGCTGGTGCTGCAGGCGTGTGATGGGGCCAGGGACACCGGCCCCGACCAGGGCAGTCTCGCCTTTGCGTCCGAGAAGAAGCTCGACGCCGACGAGGTGTGCGCGCCCGATGGGGAGTTCACCCTCGTTTCCGACCATCCCTGGTTCCCGCTCACGCCGGTCTTGCGGCAGTGGGTCTACCGGGGGGAGGACGATGGCCAGGTCCTCGACCTTGTCGTGACCGTGCTGGACGAAACCGAGCTCGTGGGCACCGTCACGACCCGGGTGGTGGAGGAGCACGAGTCGCTCGACGGCGAGGTGGTCGAGATCTCGCGCAATTTCTTCGCCCAGGCCGAGGACGGCAGCATCTGCTACTTCGGCGAGGATGTGGACATCTTCGACCCCGAAACCGGGGAGATCTCCCACGAGGGCGAGTGGCGAGCCAACGATGAGGGGAGCGGCCCGGGGCTCTTCTTCCCCGCCGACCTGCAGCCCGGGACCACGTTCCAGCAGGAGAATGCGCCCAATGCGCGCGATCTCGGAAAGGTCATTGGTCGCGCCGGATTGGTGGAAGTCGAGGCCGGCCCATTCCCGGAGACCCTCCGCATCCTCGAGCGCAACCCGCTGGACGGCGGGAAGGACTACAAGATCTACGCACTCGGAGTCGGGCTGATCGTTGACGGCGAAGCCGAACTGGTCAGCTTCACCGAATGAGGTGTGCGCGGTCACAGCACCGCAGGGAGACATGGGCCCACTGTCGCTGGGTAGCCCTCAGTCCGGAGGTCTCCATGCCGACACCTCGGAAGTCGACGCGCAAGTCCGGCCGCCGGCGCTACGGCGAGGCAGCGGCCGAATACGTCGAGAGCGCTATGCGGCGCCGGAAGCGCGGTACGCTGCGCAGTGGGAAGGGCGGCAAGGGCGGCAAGGTGAAGAGCCACGCCCAGGCCATCGCGATCGGTCTCTCCGAGGCCCGCAAGGAGGGCGCGAAGGTTCCCGCGGCGCCGCGCCGGCGCCGCAGCAGCGCCCGGAAGCGGAAGTAGCAGGTGACTTAAACCAACGCGCCCGGTCGGTGCTTGCACCGGCCGGGACGTGAGTGGGCACAGGTTTGATCACCCAGGCTGCGCCGCTCCCTGGGGCCCGAAGGCTATGTCCTTACGCCGAGGCGGACCTCAGCTCGTGATCTTCGCGACGTTCTCCGCGGCGGGGCCCTTCTGACCCTGCACCATGTCGAACTCCACGCGGTCGCCCTCGGTCAGGCTCTTGAAGCCCTGGCCCTGGATCGCCGAGTGGTGAACGAAGCAGTCCTTCTGCCCGCCCTCCGGCGTGATGAAGCCGAAGCCCTTCGCATCGTTGAACCACTTCACGGTTCCGGTCGTACGCATTTCTCACTCCATTTGGTGTGTTCGTAATCGGAGTAGGGCGAAGCCGTACGGACCGACTACTGTTGTTCGTGATCGATGGCCCTCACGATGGGCATTGCGGGCAGTCCCCGCATGCAAATGAGGGTCCCGAGAGCACTCCGGGACCCCCGTAGCCTCGAAACTTACTGGCGCGTAATATACCCAAATCGGGTTCCACGTCAAGGGGAGCATCCAATGGCTGTGACCTGCCGCCACCGCGGCGCCCGGGCGGTCGCTTCGCTGGCCCTTCTCCTCGCCTGTGGCGAGCGCCCCGCCCCGCCCCCAGAGGCAGGCGCCGGGTCCCTGGCGCCGGCTGCAGCTGCTCCCGAGCCCTCCTGGACCGTCGGCCTCCGCTCGACCGGGCCGGTCCGCTACGGGATGACCC
>JBOHSQ010000007.1:0-4890 GCA_050733295.1 Gemmatimonadales bacterium | reverse complement strand
CGGCAAAGGTTGGAGCGGTGGGCTCGGACGCTTCCTGGCAGGAAGCTGCAAGCGCCGCGGTGAGGAGGAGGGCGACCGTGGTCCAACCGGGGGAAAACCGGCGTTCCGGCAACATGAGGGGGCTCCTGCGACCGATGGAGGACAATCTAGAGTGCGGCCAGCCTCCGCGCGAACGCCCCCGACCCGGAGAGCCGATACCCAGCCCAGTAATAGGGGTGATGGAACCTCCCAGCGAGCATCTCCCGCTGGGTCCTGGCGAGCGCCTCCGCCGGGGCGAGCGGGCCCAACTCGCCGTAAAACCGGGCCGCGAAAGTCGCCGCGCCGCTGTCCGGGATGGCCCAGAGGGTCGAAATGACCTGTCCCGCGCCCGCAGCCAGGAAGGCTGCGGCGAGGGTCGCGACGTCCTCCCCGGGCGCATGGCGCCGTGAGCCTCCAGGACCAAGGCCGGTTTCGCAGCCGGAGAGGAAGACGAGGGGGCTACGGATGTCGAGGCCGAACACCTCGTGTACCTCGAGGCGGCCATCGTCGGCCGATGCCCGCACCCGGCCCGAGGCCAGCTCGATCCGGCTGAAAAGCGGATTAGCCCGATTGAGGACTCCGTGGCTCGCCACGTGGGTTATGGCGGGGGCATGGAGTGCCTCTCGAAGCTCTGCCTCGCCGGCCCGGCGGCCGAGCAGCACGCGGGTATCCCGGTGCACCCGGCGCACCGCACCTACTTCCAACCCGGTGCCGGGCAGCTCCCTGGGCAGAGGGGCGAGGGCGGTCACGTGCACCTCACTCCCGGCCACCAACGACCTCGTCGGGGCACCGGATCCAGCAAAGGCGGCGGTGGGGAGGTGCACCAGCACGTACCGCTGGACGAGGTACTGCCCGTCGATGGTCCGGAGTGCCGCGAAGGGGAGGTAGGAGAGCGCTCCGTGGGGCACGATGACAAGGCGCCGCGGACTGCGTGAGCGGTCAGGCACGGTGTCGAGCAACCACCTTCCGAGCACAGCAAGGACCGCGTCGGCCTCGTTGGGTGGCACGGCGGGGTCGCCGAGGAGTTGTCGCGCCAAGCGCACCCTCGCTTCGACCTCCGCGGATCCGACCGGTACCACCCGCGCCCGAGTCGACTCGCGCGTCACGTCGAACACGAACAGTCGACTCGGGGTCACGAGGTAGGCGAGCATCCGCACGTCCGGTTCCAGCGCCTCACGCATGTGGCCGGCCCGGCCCGGCGGTCGCTGTTCATTCGAGGCCCCGGATGCGCTGCTCATGACCGAGAGCTCGTGCTCCCGCTCAGCCTGGCGCAGTCGCGCCCTGAGTTCGCCGGTCTCCAGTTCGTCCGCCTCGCGGCTCCGGATTTCCTCCTCGAGCGCGTCGATCCGCAGCAGCAGCGCCTCGCGGTCTGCCCGGGCGGCCGAAGCGAGGTGCGTCGCACCCGCTCCCAGGGTCCAGCCGCCGCGCGCGGCGTCCGACACCTCGAGCGCCTCGTCGGTCCTACCCCGTGCCAGCAGGGCTGCGACCAGGTCGCCATAGGTGCCGGCGCGGAACGAGGCGAAGGAGGCACGGAGCAGGTCTGATCCGTGGCGGCTCCGGATCCGCTCCAACGCGGCTACGGCGCGCTTTCCGGAAGCGATAGCCGAATCCCACTTGCCGAGCGTCGACCAGGCCCGGGCCCGGAGGGCTTCCGCCTCGGCGACTTCGGCGGAAAGCCCCGAGTCGAGGTCCACGCTGATCGCGGCCAGGGCACGGAGCGACCCTCCAGTCCGCCCAGCGCCGGCGGCGATCCGCGCCTCGGCAAGGCCGAGCCTGGTGCGGACGGCGCGCGAGGGCATGGTCCTGGCGATTCGACGCGCCTCGTCGAGTTGACCGGGTGCGCCCAGTTCCGCCAACAGCAGCCGGTCGTCGAGCTGGCGGGGCAGGTCTTCCGCCTGCTGGTGGAGGGCCAACGCACGGGTCGCGAGCTCACGGGCTTGAGGCCCATGTTCCAGCGCTGCGCGGATGCGCGCGGCACTCTGGAGGTTCTGGCCCTGTTCGGAGGGCAGTTCCAGCTCGGCGTGGATCGCCTCGGCCTGGGCGTGAAGGCCGAGAGCGCGGCCCGGGTCGCCCGCCTCCCAATAGATATCGGCCATTAACGTGAGATTGGCGGCCTCCGATTGGCGCAGTCCGGCGGCGCGTGCACGGCGCACCGCGCTGTCGAGTGCGGCCAGCGCCACGCCGGGGTCGCCGAGGCCCCAGGCGGCGAGAGCCAGCTGGCTGCGGTAGTTGTCCTCCGCGAGGAAGTCCTCCTCCACTCCTTCCGCGGAGGCGGAGTCGAGCCACGCCAGCGCGAGGCGAGGCTCGCCCGACTGATTCGCGACCATGGCCAGGTTGACCAAGGACCGGAGCTCGAGAGGACGGATGGCCAGCGCCCGGCCGGACACCAGGCTGGCGGCGAACGATTCACGCGCACGGGGGAGATCGCCGATCCCGGCGTACCAGAGCCCGAGGTTCATCGCGGGCTTGGCCACGTACTCCTGGTCCCCGACCTCGCGAGCAACCTCGATCGTTTTCTGCCAGAGTTCCGCCGCCGCGCCGAGGCGGCCCTGGTCCCAGGCAATCAGACCAAGGGCGTTGTAGGTGCGGGGCAGGGTGGTGCGGAGGGCCTTCGATTCGAGGAGCGTCCGCGCCTGATCGGCATGTGCCCTGGCGCCCTCATAGTCGCCGAGGCGCCATTCGGCGAGACCGAGCGAGGTGAGGATGCGGGCCTCGGAGACAACGTCCAGCCCCGCCTGCACGAGTTGCAGCCCGGTCACCCAGGCGACGCGTGCCTGCTCGTACTCCCCTTCCTGGTGGAGGCTGTCCGCCGCGGCCATGAGCGAGTCGAGGCCGGCGGGGGGGGCCGAGTCCGGGGGTGCGCGGGCCTCGCCCATGTCGGGCGGCCGCGTACCACCGCAGCCGAGGACCAGAACTGCCAGGAGGAGGGGCGAGCGGAGGTGCATGCGGGTCAGGATCGCGTGGCGAAGCGTCGGACGCCGGTCGAGAGGGAGCGGCCGTCGGGAAGCATCGCGTCCACGAACCAGAACCAGGTGTGGCCCGGGGCAAGCGCCAGCGAGTCAGGCAGCACGGCGACCGTGTCCGCGACCAGTGAGGTCCAGGCGACGCGACCGTCTGATTCCTGGAGCGTCAGGGAATAGCTGGCACCCTCGCCAGCGCTGCGCCAGGTGAATGCGACCGACCCTGGTGCGACCTCGGCGCCCGGCGCTGGCGACACGACTGCCAGGGGCGCCTCCTCGGTCGGACCGGCCCGCGTTTCGGAAGGCGCCCCGGGATCGCGCGGCCACACGAGCACCAGGAGCACCGCCGCAGCCGCTGCGGCCGGCACGAGGACGGGCAACCAGTCGCGCCTCCGAGGCGCCAGCAGGCGACGCACGTCCGCGAGCTCCGCCCGGCATTCGGCGCAGGATGCGAGGTGGGTTTCGACGCCGCTGCGTTCGTCGGCGGTGAGGTCGTCGTCGAGAAATCCGGAGAGCAGGTCAGGCGAAAGGTGCATTGCGTCGCCGGTCGAGGAGTGGCCCATGTGCTCCATTTCCATTAAACGGCGGGCGCGTCAGGAGGTGCGCCGGCAACGCGCCGCTGGTCGCTCACCGACGCGGCCAAGGTGCGCCGGAGCACCTCGTGAATGTGATTAAGCCGACGATAGACATGAAACGGCGTCGGCAGGCGGAGCATGGCGGCGATGTCCCGCGCGGAGCGGTCGTCCTGGTAGCGCAGCGCGAGGAGGAGGCGGTCGCCAGGGACGAGTGCGGCGATCGCCTCCGCGAGACGCTCCTTCATTTGCTCCTGCTCGAGTCGCTCGTCGACCGCGGGGGTGCGATCGGGGATACGGTCGATGAGTTCGGGGGGCAGGGTCACTTCCAGAGGGCGTCGCGGCGTGGCGGCGTCGCGGGCCCCGGGCGACGCCGGGCTGCGCCCGAACCGATGCCGGTCGTGATCGAGGCAGAGCCGGCGGAGCACAACAGTGAGCCAGGTGGTGAATTTGCCTCGCCCGTCGGCCACGAATCCGCGCAGCCGCTTGCAGTCCTGAGCCTGCAGCTGCTCCAAGGCCCAGGCGTACCGGTCCATGGCCACGTCATGGTCGCAGGGCAGCCGCCGGGCGACGTGGAGAATCAGGCGGGAGTATTCGTCGAGGAACCTCGACCAGGCCATCTCCCGCTCGGCGCCCGGGGGCGCATCAAGGAGGCGGCGCAGCTGGTCGGGGAAGGCCCGAGGGTGCTCCGGATGGATCGGCTCACCCATGAAGGGCTCCAGCGGTGACGGCACGAAGATAGGGAGCGGTACGGACGGCGGGAAGAAGCGGGAAGCACAGGGAGGAAGCGGGCAGCGGTGGGAGGAAGCGGGACGGAGCGAGATGAAGCGAAGCGGACCACCGAGCGAAGTGCCCGGTGGTCCGTTGGAATCTCGGGCAATCGTCAGGCCAGCGAAAGCGCCGCCTGCTCCAGCAGCACCAGCGCGTCCTGCAGCCCGTCCTCCATGCCCGACTCGATATGGGCGTCGCGGTGCTCGCGCTTCACGTGCTGCACGAGCATCGTGACCCGAGTCCCGCTGCCCTGGTCCTCGAACGTCACCGCGTTCACGGCCGCGGCGGCTTCCGCGTCGGGGAAGCCCTCGAACACCTCGGTGCTGACCAGCCGCTCGTTGGGGACGATCTCGCGGTAGACGCCGTGGAAGGCGACCTCGTACCCGCCAGGGGTGACCATCGCGTACCGCCAGCGCCCTCCTACCTCCAGGTCCACGTCGGCTACCGTCATCGTGCCGCGGTTGGCGTGCCACCACCGCTTGATCAGATCCGGCTCGGTCCACGCGCGGTAGACGAGATGCCTCGGCGCCGCGAAGTCACGCGTGATCAGGATTTCGGTGTCACTGGGG
>JBOHSQ010000006.1:0-13964 GCA_050733295.1 Gemmatimonadales bacterium | reverse complement strand
CCTCACCGGATCCCCCGGCCCCGACAGCGCGCCGGAGTACATCGCCCGCCGCTTCCGCCAGGTCGGCTTGCAGGCACCTCCCGGCGGCTGGTTCCAGCGGTTCACCGTCGCCGCCGACGCGCCGGCGGCGTCGCACGCGGGTGTGGCGGGGGCTACTGGCCGGAACGTGATCGGCATCCTGCCCGGACGCGACCCCACGCTGCGCAACGAAGTCGTGATCGTGGGCGCGCACTACGACCACCTCGGCAAGGGCGGGGCGTTCGCGCTCGACCCGGACAGCGCCGACGCGATCCACAACGGCGCCGACGACAACGCCTCCGGCACCGCGGCCCTGGTGCGCATCGCGGGGCGACTCGAGAGCCAGCCGCCGGCGCGGACGGTCGTGTTCATCGCGTTCTCGGGCGAGGAGCTCGGGCTCCTCGGCAGCGCGTACTACGTGCGGCAGCCGGCCTACCCGCTCGCCGCCACCCGCGCAATGATCAACCTCGACATGGTGGGCCGCCTGCGGAACGACCGGCTCATTGTCTACGGGTCGGCCACGGCGAAGGAGTTCCCCGGGCTGCTCGACTCGCTCAACTGGTACCACCGCTTCCAGCTGCACCACGAGGGCGACGGCTACGGGCGCAGCGACCAGTCCTCGTTCTACGCCGCCGGCATCCCGGTGCTCCACCTCTTCACCGACCTCCACGAGGACTACCACCGGGCCACCGACGATTGGCAGAAGCTCGACCTCGACGGGCTGCGCCGTGTCGCGGACTTCACCGCCGCCCTGGTCGGCGCCGTGGCGAACCGCGAGGCCCCGCTCGCCTACGTGAACCTGCCCCCGCCCGCGACCCAGTCCACCGGCGGCGGCTACGGCGCCTACCTCGGGTCGGTGCCCGACATGACCGGCGGCGTCCGTGGCGTGCGGCTTTCCGGCGTGCGGCCGGACAGCCCCGCCGACCGCGCAGGCATCCGCGCCGGGGACGTGATCGTCCGCATCGGCAACCTCGAGGTGGCCGACCTCCCGGCGATGACCGAGGCGCTGCGCGCCCACAAGCCGGGCGATGTGGCCGACGTGGTGGTCGTACGTGGCGGCGCCGAGCTCACCCTGCGCGTGACCTTCGGCCGGCGGGGCGGCTGAGCGTGCCGGTGCTCGACGGCGACCGCGTGGTCGCCGCCCTCCGTGGCACGTTTGCGCGGGATGAAGGACGGGAGGCGCTGCTCAGGGTGGCCGCGGAGCGGGTCCGAGCGGCCGGCCCGCCGTACACCTCGGTCTACCTCTACATGCTGCACGGCGCCGACCTGGTGCTCGAGGCCTGGAGCGGTCGCGACACCGAGCACACCCGCATCCCGGTGGGGAAGGGCGTGTGCAGCACCGCCCTCGCCACCGGCCAGGACCAGAACGTGGGCGACGTGACCGCGGTGCCCAACTACCTGGCCTGCAACCTCGACACCCGCGCGGAGTTGGTCGTGCTCATCCGGCGCGGCGCCAGGATTCTCGGGCAGATCGACGTGGACAGCGACGTCCCCGGCCGGTTTGCCGAGGATGAGGTTGCGGAGGTGCGGAAGGTCGCCGAAGGCCTCGCGGTCCTGCTGTAGCGCCACGGAGGATGGAGACCACTCGCGAGGTTGACGGCGTCCGCCTCTTCGAGCTTCGCGTGGGCGAAGGTCCCGAGGCCATTGCCCTGCACGGCGGACCCGGCGCCAGTCATGACTACCTCCGGCCCGGCTTTGATGTCCTCACCCGAGGGCGGGCGCTGGTCTACTACGATCAGCGCGGCGGCGGCCGATCGCCCGTGGCGCGCGACGTCCCGGTGGGATGGCGCGAGCATGTGGCGGATCTCGAAGCCCTCCGTGGCCTGTGGGGTCTCGAGCGACTCGACCTGGTGGGGTACTCCTGGGGCGGCCTGCTCGCGATGCTCTACGCCTGCGAGCATCCGGAGCGGGTGGGGAAGCTCGCGCTGGTTTCGCCCGCACCCGCGTGGCGCGAGGCCCGCGACGAATTCGAGCGCCGCTTCCAGGCCCGCACCATGGCGCCCGAACTGCAGGCGGAGCGCGAGCGCGTGCGCGAGAGCGGCCTGCGCGACCGGGATCTGGCCGCCTGGCAACGGCGTCTCTTCGACCTCTCGGTGGCCGGCTACTTCCATGACCCGTCGAAGGTCGCGCAGATGACGCCCTTCCGAGTCGTCGGCCGGACCCAGCAGGAGGTCTGGGCCAGCCTGGGCGACTTCGACCTGCGGCCCCGCCTGGCCGGCCTCCGGGTGCCGGCAGTGGTGCTCCACGGCGACGATGATCCCATCCCCGCCGAGTCCGCGCGCACCGTCGCCGGGCTCCTCGGCGCCCCGTTCCACCTCGTGCCCGACTGCGGCCACGTGCCCTACGTGGAGGCCCCCGAGGTCTTCGCGCACGTGGTGGGCTCGTTCCTCGGCTGACGGGTATTGCGCGTGCGCCCCGTGCCCGGCATCCTTTCCGCCCCCTCGACGACGGATCCGCCACCTCGATGACGGAAGGCAGATGACGAACGGCAATGGTCGGCGGCGCGTCGCGCTGGTGATCGGCTCCGGCGGCGTGAAATGCGCCGCCGCCCTGGGCCTGCAGGAGGTCTTCGCCGCCGAGGGGATTCCGCTGGACTTGATGGTGGGTTGCAGCGGCGGCGCTGTCTTCGCCACCAGTGCGGCGCTCGGCTGGTCGATCGAGGAGACCACCGAGGTCACCCTCCGCTGCTGGGACCGCCGGACCACTTCGCAGCCGCGCCGGCGCGCCCTGCTCGAGGCGGCCCTCCCCGGGCTTTTCGGATTCAGCGAGAAGTTCGCCTTTCGCGATGACCGGCTGCTCCGCGCCAGGCTCCAGGAGGCGTTCGGCGATCAGACCTTTGCCGACGTGCGCACGCCGCTCTTCATTGCCGCCACCGATTTCCACACCGGCGAGCAGGTGGTGCTCGACCAGGGACCGCTGTGGGAAGCGATCCGCGCCAGCGCCGCCCTGCCGCTCGTGTTCGCGCCCTGGCGGATCGGCGACCGGCTGCTGATGGATGGGTTCCTGTCGGACCCCCTCCCGGTGAACGTGGCGATGCGCGAGGGCGCCGGCGTGATCGTGGCCATGGGTTTCGAGAGCCCCCGCATCAAGCGCTTCACCTCGCCGGCGCGGGTGGCGCTCCAGCTTACCGGCGTTATGTCCAACAACCTGCTCCGCTCCCGCTTCGCCTTTCACAACCTCTCGCACCATTCCGAGGTGATCCCGGTGCTGCCGGAGTTCCGCGAGCAGAAGGTGAGCATCTTCGACACCACCAGGATCCCCTACGTGATCGAGGAGGGGCGCCGTGCGGCGGCCGAGCACGTGCCCTACATCCGGCGCCTCCTGGAGTCCGTGCCGTGACCGCCCAGCCCGGCGTGGTCCCGGCCCAGGTGCTGGTGGTGGACGACACCGCCCTCAACCGTGACCTCCTCACCCGCAGGGTGGAGAAGCTGGGACACCAGGTGCGCACCGCCGAGAACGGCCGCGAGGCGCTGACCCTCCTCCGGGCCGAGCGGTTCGACGTGGTGTTGCTCGACCTGATGATGCCGGAGGTCGGCGGCGAGGAAGTGCTTCGGACCATGAAGGACGACCCGGCGCTGCGGCACCTGCCGGTGATCATGATCTCCGCGCTCGAGGACGCCGAGACGGTCGCGCGCTGCATCGGCCTCGGCGCCGACGACTACCTCCCCAAGCCGTTCGACCCGAACATCCTCCGGGCGCGACTCGGCGCCTCCCTGGCCAAGAAGCGGCTGCACGACCGGGAGCAGCTCTATGCGCGCGGCCTGGAGCGCGAGCTGGAGATCGGCCGCGAAATCCAGCGCTCCTTCCTGCCCGCCACGCTGCCGTCGCTGCCCGGGTGGAACCTGGCCGCCGCGCTCCGGCCCGCCCGCCAGGTCTCGGGCGACTTCTACGACGCGTTCGTGATGGCGGAGGGGCGCGAGGTGGCGTTGGTGGTGGGCGACGTGTGCGACAAGGGCGTGGGCGCGGCCCTCTTCATGGCCCTGCTGCGCTCGCTGCTCCGCGCCCTCGCCGAGCAGTCTGATGGCGCGCGCTGGAGCGACCCCAGGCGCGAATCGGGCGAGCGGCGCCGCGACGTCGCGAGCCGTGCCGACTCCCGGCGGGAGCACCTCCGGCGCACGGTCACGCTCACCAGCGAATACCTCGCCGGGACGCACGGCGACACGAACGTGTTCGCGACGGTGTTCTTCGGGATCGTGGACGGTGACACCGGCGACCTCGACTACGTGAACGCCGGGCACGAGCCGCCGGCGATCAGCGGCCCCGGGCGCTTCGAGCAGCTCGCGCCCACCGGTCCGGCGCTCGGGCTCCTGCCCGGCCTGACCTTCGAGCTGGGGCGGGCCCGGCTGGAGCCCGGCGAGCACCTGCTGGTCTGGACCGACGGGGTGACCGAGGCGAGGAGCACGGCGGGGGAGCTGCTGGGCGACGGGGCGGTGCTGGAGCTGGCGCGCGCGCCGGCGCTGTCCGCCGGCGAGGCGCTCGACCGGATGCTTTCCCTGGTGGACCACCACGCCGCCGGGGCCGAGCCCGCCGACGACGTCACGCTCCTGGTCGTCCGCCGCGAGTGACGCGGGTCAGGCGGCGAAGCTGCCCACCGCGGTGTCGGTGTCGGGAAAGATCCGCATGATGTTGGTGAACCCGCTCAGGTCCAGCACCTTGCGCACGTGGTCCCGCACTTCGGCCAGCCGCACGTCGCCGCCCGCGGCACGCGCGTTCTTGGTGGCGGCCAGGAGCACCCGGAGCCCGGCGCTGCTGGTGTAGTCCACCCCCGCCAGCACCAGGACGAAGCGGTTGTCTCCCTTCCCCGCCTCGGCCTGGATCGCCTGCTCCAGCTCCGGCGCCGTGAGGCCGTCCACGCTGCCCGCCAGGCGCACGACCGTCACATCGCCCCGCCGTTCGACATCGATCCGCATCGGAATCCCTTCTTCAGGTTTGTGGCGGCCGGCGGCAGTCCAGCCGGCGCACCAGTGTCACCTCGTTGCCCCGCTCACCGAGCGGCCGGTGATGCACCTCCTGCATCAGGTGCCGCACCAGGTACCAGCCCAGGCCCCCGATCCTCCGCGATTCAACCGGGGCCGCGACGTCGGGCTCGGGCGCGCGGTCGGGAGAAAACGTCTCGGCATCGTCGCGGAACACGACCACGATCGAGTCCGCCGCGCGCTGCACCTGCACCGCCAGCCGGCCAGGGGCGCGCCCGGGATACCCGTAGTTGATGGCGTTGGTGGCGATCTCCTCCACTGCGAGCCGCAGGTCCTGCGCGGCGTCCTCGTCGGCTCCGTCCGCCACGGCCCGCGCCGCCACCCAGCCGCAGACCTCGGGCAGCACGTCGAGACGGGCGGGCCACTCGCGGGCCGTGGGCTCCATGCGCGTCAACGCTGGGCTGGCGCCGGCCTCGGACACGCCACCGGCCCCGCCACGCCGAGGCCGTACGCCGCCGTCAGCAGCTCGGGGTCGCTCGGGGGCCGGAGCCCGCGATAGACGGGCGGACCTTCCCCCCGCACCACGCAGGCCGGACCCCAGGCTACGGGGAGCTTGGCTTCCACCTCCCGAGAGGCCGCGGTCAGCCGTTCGCCCACGCCGAGTCGCGCGCCGGCGAGCCGGTCCTGGAGGGTCACGTTCGCGGCGGTCAGGTTGCGCCGGTCGATCGAGCCGGCGGCGAGCGTGATGTTCGCGAAGCGCAGGGAATCGCCCTGGCCCTCGAGGTCGGCGAGGTAGGACACCGTGTCGCGCGCACCGGAGAACTGGAGCGTGACCCGCACACCGCCACCCGCCGGCGCCACCCGCGCACCCGTGACGAGCAGGTCCTCGCCCCGGCCGGTGCAGCGGTTCGGGCAGGGACGCCACCCTTCCGGTCCGCCGGTCACTGCCTGGGTGAGCGAGGCCGACAGCTCGCGCGCATCGAGCGACACGTCGAATGGAATCAGCAGGCCAGGTGTGGGGGGACCGCCGTACGCCGCCGTCAGCGCATCGCGGAGGCTCAGCAGCCGCAGGGTGGCGCGCCGCGAGCCGTCCGTCGACTGGAGCCACCCGCCCAGCACGTAGGCGCCGGGCCCCGGCAGCTCGCCCGTGGCGCCGCCCGAAGGTGCGGCCTCGAGCGGGAGTTGCCTGCCCGCGCTGTCGGCGAGCGTCAGGTTGAGGCGGGAGAAGGGCTGCCCGTTGATCTGCAGCATGACCCGGTCGCGCACGCCCTCGCCGGCGGAGAGGGCGATCGCCATCCGGAACCGCGCGCGGGCGCTCGCCGTCGCGGGCGACTCCTTCCGCTGGGTGCAGGTGAGCACGCCCTTTTCGCGGTAGAACCCCGCCGTCGCGCGCGCCGTTGCGGCGAGGGTTACCTCGGTCACCCCCGTGCCCTCGACCTTCTTCGGGGCCACCGAGGCGGACGCGCGGGCCTCGGATCCCCGCCACTCGCGGCCGCACGCCTTGCTCCGCTCGTCGCCGGCGCGGGTGTCTGCCAGCTCGAGCACGGCACCGAATGCGGCGGTCGTGTCCCGCCGGCCCCGGACCGTCCCGGCGGCGAGCTCGAGCAGGGCATCTCCCCGGACCGCCGCCGTGAGCGCGAAGGGCCGATCCTCGGGCACCCGCACCGGCGGGAGCGCCACGGGGGCGATTGCGGGTTCGGCGGCCTCGGGGCTGCCACCGCCCGAGGCGCAGGCGGCGAGGGCCAGACCGGCGGCGGCGAAGGCGAGGGTTCGGGGCGAAGGAAGGCGATTCATGGCTCGGCGGGTGCGCGTGGCGGCGCCGCGAGCAGCGCCTCGATCTTGGTGAGCAGGCGGGGGAAGTCCACGGGCTTCGTGTCGTAGTCATCGGCGCCGGCGGCGATGGCCATTTCCCGGTCGCCGGCCATGGCATGCGCGGTGAGGGCCAGCACCCGCGTGGAGCCGATGTCGGAGTCGGCCCGCAGCTGGCGGATAGCCTCCCAGCCGTCGAGCACCGGCAGGCTCAGGTCCATGAGGACCAGGTCAGGACGCTCGGCGCGCGCACGCTCCAGCGCCTCGGCGCCGTCGCCGGCCAGGACCAGGGCGAAGCCGCGACGCTCGAGCCGGCGCGAGAGCATGTCGCGGTTCAGCTCGTTGTCCTCCACCAGCAGGATCTTGGTCACGTTCCGTTCCCTCCACCCGGCGTCAGCACCAGGCGGAGCTCCTGCGCCAGGTCCTCCTCCTCGAGCGCGAGCTTGTCGAACACCCGCCGGACGCTGAGGCTCAGCATGTCCCGTTCTTCGGTGGTGAGGTCCCGGCCGGTGACGACCACGACCGGCACCTCCGCGCCCCCCGGCCGCGACCGCAGCTCGTTGAGGAAGCCGAAGCCGTCGAGCACCGGCATCTGGAGGTCGAGCAGGATCAGGTCCGGCTCCACGTCGGCCAGCCGCTCCAGGGCCTGACGCCCGTCGGCCGCCTCGATCACGCTCCAGCCTTCCTGGCCCAGCAGCATCGCCAGCCGGTCGCGCGCGGCCTCGTCATCGTCGACCACCAGCGCCGTGCCGCTCCCGGACTCGTGCCGGAGCCGCCGCACCACCTCCACCAGCCGCTCGCGGTCCACCGGCTTGGTGAGGTACTCCGACGCGCCCAGCGCCATGCCGAAGCTGCGGTCATCCACGATGGTAAGCATCAGCACCGGGATGCCGGCGAGCTTCGGTTCCCGCTTGAGCTCGCGCAGCACGTGCCAGCCGTCGTTCCCCGGCATCATCACGTCGAGGATGATGGCCGAGGGGTGGATCTCCCTGGCGAGCGAGATGCCCTCGTCTCCCGAGTTGACCGCCACGACCGGGATGCCCTCCCGCTCGAGGATGCGGCCGACCAGGTCGTGCACGGTCGGGTCGTCGTCGATGACCAGCACGATGCCCCCGCCCCGCTGCCGGGCGTGCTCGCCGGTGCGCCGGACGACCACCTCCTCGGTGGACGCGGGCAGCCGGAGCGTGAAGGTGGAGCCGGCGCCCGGCGTGCTCTCCACCGCCACCAACCCGCCCATCATCTCGATGAACCGCTTGGTGATGGCGAGGCCGAGCCCGGTGCCGCCGTAGCGGCGGGTGGTCGAGGCGTCCGCCTGGCTGAAGGGCTGGAACAGCCGCTCGAGCTGCTGCTCGGTCATGCCGATGCCGCTGTCGCGCACGCTGAACCGGAGCCACGGGCCGTCATGGCCCGCCTCGCGCCGCACCTCGAGGGTGACGGTGCCCTCCTCGGTGAACTTGGAAGCGTTGCTCAGCAAGTTGAACAGCGACTGCCGCAGCTTGGTGAGGTCGGCGTGCATGGCGCCGACGGCGTCGGGGCAGTCCACCACCAACGTGTTGCCCTTCTGCTTGACCAGCGGCTGGATGGTGTTGACCACCTCGTCCACCATCGGCCGCACCTCGAAGGTCTCGAGGTAGAGGTCCATCCGGCCGGCCTCGATCTTCGAGAGGTCGAGGACGTCGTTGATCAGCTGGAGCAGGTGGCGGCCGGCGCCGTGCACCTTCTTGAGGTCGGGCACCAGCGTGTCCAGCCCAGTGTCCGTCGCCTCCTCCTCCAGCATCTCGCTGTAGCCGATGATCGCATTGAGCGGCGTGCGCAGCTCGTGGCTCATGTTGGCCAGGAACCGGCTCTTGGCCCGGTTGGCCTCGTCCGCGATCTGGCGCGCGTCCTCCAGCTTGGCGTTGCTCTCCTCCAGCTCACGGGTGCGCTGGTGGACCTTTTCCTCGATGGTGGCGTAGGTTTGCCGCAGGTCGTCCGCCATCCGGTTGAACGCGTGCGCCAGCGCGCCGACTTCGTCGCGGGACTTCACCGGGATGGCGTCCGGCCACTCGCCTTCCGCCAGGCGCGACACGGCGCGATGGATGGTCCGGAGCGGCCGGAGCAGGCCGCGCACCAGCAGGAAGAGCAGCAGTGAGGCGCCGAGCGCCACGAGCGCCACGATCGGCAGCAGCCCTTCGGCCACCTGCCGCGAGGTCGCGGCGGCCCGCTCGGCGAACGGTGCGAAGGGTGTACCGGCGTACACCACGCCCACGATGGTCCCCGCCGAATCGCGGAGGGCCCGGTACAGGGTCCAGTTGTCCGACGCGACGGCGGTCGAGCGCCCGATGATGTCGCCCTGCCCCGCGAACACGAGCCCCGCCGCGGCCGGGCCGCCGGTGGCGGGGTCGAGGTCGGGCATGACCGTGGCAACCGCTCCCGTGTCGGCGAAGGCGGTGTCGCCCCGCACCGAGGTGGCGACCAGCCGGAGCGCGCGCCCGTCGGGGCCGCCGGCCACCTGGGGATCCTGGGACGTCCGCGGCGGGAGCTTCTGGGCCAGGGCGAACTCGGTGCTGGTGAGGCGGGAAGCCTCGACCAGCAGCGCCTCGACCTCCGGGTTCCCGATGAGGGGGGTGTCGCCCTTGTAGAGGATCACCGGCAACGGCTCGGACGTCCGCCAGGCCGGGTCCCGCCCATTTCCGTTGTAGATCCGGATCGCCGCGGGCCCGCCGGGTGGGGCGGCCAGTCGCCAGGGCCCGGGGAACCGCTCCTCGAGGATCCGTTCGGTGATGGAGAGGTTCGTGGTGAGCCGGAGGGTGGCCTGGTCGAGTTGGGCCCCCACCAGCGCCCGGTCGGTGCTCCGGAGCGCCTGCACCCCCACGAGGATCAGGGCCAGGGCGACGACTCCGGAAGTGACCAGTGCCACCTTCGTGGCAATGCTGCCGCGGGTCGTCACCAGTGCATCCTCACTGTTGGCTTCGGGGACCGCCGAAGTTATGCAGCGACGCTGACTTCGGCCAGAGGCGGGTTAGCTTTCCCCCGATGCCGAACCGGCCGACCCCATTCGACCTGGTCTTCGGCCGGCTGGCGGATGCGCGGTTCCCTGCCGTTCGCGAAGCCCTGCGGGCGGCCGGCACCGACGTCCTCGACCGCGACGCGTTCCTGATGGCGCGCACCGTCCTCGAGGCGGTCCGGGACCTCCTCCCCGAAGACGGCCTGGGCGAGGGGATCGGCGAGCTTGCGGCCCTCGTGCATCACGGCTGGCTTCACTGGGACGCCGGTCTTCCCACCATGAGCGTGAGCCCCGAGGCCCTCGACCTGCTCCTGACCCAGGCACCGGCCGAGGCACCCGACCCGCGCGCCCGATACGTTCAGCTGCCCCTCGGGCGAGTCTGGGCCGAGACCATTCCCGGGGAAGCCGCGGAGCCGCTGGATGGGTGCTTCCTCCACCTGACCCGTGCCGGCGAGGTCCGAGTCCTGGGCATCTTCGGGTTGCACCCCGGTCGCGACGGCTTCACCGTGGTCGAGGCCCAGGGCCCGCGGCCCGACGAGCTGGTGCGTTCCGACGGTACCGCTACGTGGAGTCCCACACTCCAGGGCGGTGCTGCCGCGGGCCTCTATTCCCTCGCCGGCGGCGAGGAGCTGCTGGAGCTGGGCTGGCGACTCGCGAGCGTCTCCCGATGACCGGTGTCCACGCCATGACCGACGGCCGCGCCGCCGCACAGGTGCTGGAGCAGATCGCGGCGTTCCTCGAGCTGCAGGGTGAGAACCCGTTCCGGATCCGTGCCTTCCGGACCGCTGCCAAGGCGGTGAACGCCCTGCCGGGCCCACTCGCCGAGGCGATCGCCGGCGGCGCGCTTGCGTCGGTGAAGGGCGTGGGTCCCGGCACCATGCAGATCCTCCGGGAGATCGCCGACACCGGGCGCTCCACCATGCTGGAGGAGCTCCGCGAACGCGTGCCTGCCGGGTTGGTCGAGATGCTGTCCATCTCCGGCCTCGGCGTGACCAAGATCCGCCAGCTCCACGAGACCCTCGGCATCGATTCCATTCCCGAGCTCGAGGCCGCAGCACAGGACGGCCGCCTGGCCCGGCTGCCCCGCTTCGGCCAGAAGACCGCGGAGAATATCCTCAAGGGCATCGAGTTCCTGCGCCGCGCCAGCGCCTTCCGGCTGTTCCATCACGCGGAGGAGGAGGCCGAGGGCCTTCGCGCTGCCCTGGCCCGCCTGCCCGGCGTCCGTGAGGCCGCCGTGGCGGGTGAGGTTCGCCGCCGGCTGGAGGTGGTGCGCGAACTGGTGGTGGTGCTCGTCGCCGACGCTTCGCCGGAGGAGATCTTCTCCCGGCTAGGCTCGCTCCCCGGGGTGCAGGAGTTTTCCGGCCGGGACGAGCGTCAGGCCACTCTGCGGTTCGCGGGCGGCTCGACGTCCCAGGTGATCGTGACCAGGCCGGTGAATGCCGGTGCCGTCCTGGTACAGGCCACCGGCAGTCCCGCGCATGTCGAGGCCCTGGCGGCCTATGCGGCGAGTCGCGGCCACTCGCTGCACGCGGCGGCGCTGTGGCGGGGCAGCGAATTCGTCCCCACGCCGGATGAGGCCGCGGTGTACCGCGCCCTTGGGCTCGCGACGATCCCGCCCGAGCTGCGCGAGGGACAGGGCGAAGTCGAGGCGTCCGCGGCGGGCACCCTGCCCGCGCTGCTCGAGGGCACGGACCTCCGCGGATTCCTGCATTGCCACACGACCTATTCGGACGGGACGGTTCCACTGACCGAAATGGCGCGCGCGGCGCGTGAGGCCGGGTACGCCTGGATGGGTGTGACTGACCACAGCAAGTCGGCGGCCTACGCCGGTGGACTCTCCTCGGACGACTTGCGCCGGCAGGCGGACGAGATCGACGCGCTCAACCAGGGCACGAAGGGGTTCCGCGTACTGAAGGGCGTCGAGGCGGACATTCTCCTGGACGGTGCGCTGGATTACGACGACGCGACGCTCGCCCGGCTCGACTTCGTCATCGGCTCGGTGCACAGCCGGTTCGGCCTCGGGGAGCGCGAGATGACCGCGCGCATCCTGCGCGCGCTGGAACATCCGGCGCTGACCATCCTCGGCCATCCCACCGGCCGGCTCCTGCTCTCTCGCGATCCCTACGGGCTGGACCTCGACGCCGTCTTCGCCAGGGCCGCCGAAACCGGCGTGGCGCTCGAGATCAACGCGGACCCGCATCGGCTCGACCTCGACTGGCGCGTGGTGCGCCGCGCGCGCGCTGCGGGCGCGATGATCTCGATCGGCGCCGATGCCCACAGCGCCGGAGGCATCGGCAACGTGCGCTTCGGCGTGGGGGTGGCCCGCAAGGGATGGCTGGGCCGCGACGACCTGCTCAACACCCGCGACGTGGACGGCTTCCTGGCCTACGCCCGGAGGCACGCGTGACCGGCGCCGTGCGGCGGGTGCGGCGCCGACCCTCGGCCGACACCGCGGCGCGGACCCGTACGCTGCTCCGGCGGCTGCATCGCGCGTATCCCGACGCCCGGTGCGCGCTCCAGCACGCCAACCCCTGGCAGCTGCTCGTCGCCACCGTCCTCTCGGCCCAGTGCACCGACGCGCGAGTGAACCTGGTGACCCCTGCGCTGTTCGCGAGCTACCCCGACCCGGCGGCGATGGCCCAGGCCCGGCAGCCGGACCTGGAAGACCTGATTCGCTCCACTGGATTCTTCCGGAACAAGGCGCGCAACCTGATCGCCCTCGCGCAGGCCCTGGTGGCGGAGGACGACGGGCAGGTACCCCGGACAATGGAGCAGCTCCGAGTGCTCCCCGGCGTCGGCCGCAAGACGGCGAACGTCGTCCTTGGCAACGCCTTCGGCATTGACGAGGGGATCACGGTCGACACTCACGTTTCCCGGCTGTCGGGCCTGCTCCGCCTGACCCGGCACACCGACCCCGTGAAGATCGAGCGCGACCTGATGGCGCTGGTCCCGAAGAAGGATTGGACTGCGGTGTCCCACCTTTTCATTTCGCATGGGCGGAGCGTCTGCATCGCCCGACGGCCGAAGTGCGCCGAATGCGTGCTGGCGGACCTCTGTCCCTCGGCTCGGGTGGACGAGGGGTGAACCGGCTCGCCTCGGAGTCCTCGCCGTACCTCGCGTCCGCCGCGCACCAGCCGGTGCACTGGCGGCCGTGGGGCGCCGAGGCCTTCGCGGAGGCACGGCGGGACGACCGGCCGGTCCTGCTCGACATTGGCGCGGCCTGGTGCCACTGGTGCCACGTGATGGACCGCGAGTCCTACGAGGATCCCGCGCTCGCCGCCTACCTGAATGAGCACTTCGTGTGCGTGAAGGTGGACCGCGACGAACGGCCCGACGTGGATGCGCGCTACCAGCGCGCGGTGCAGGCGCTCAGCGGCCAGGGTGGCTGGCCCCTCACCGCCCTGCTCACCCCGGATGGCGATGCGTTCTTCGGCGGCACCTACTTCCCACCGGAGCCGAGATTCGGCCGGACCAGCTTTCGCGAAGTGCTGGAGCACGTGCATGCGGCGTGGCGCGAGCAGCGCCACCAGGTCGGCCGGCAGGCGGAGGCGGTCCGGCATGTCGTGATGGAGAGCCTGGCGGAGGCGCGGCCGGGCGAGCCCGACGAGGCCCTGCTCGCCGGCGCGGAGGAGAGGATCTCGGCCCATTTCGATCCGGTCCACGGTGGCTTCGGCACCCGTCCCAAGTTTCCCCACCCGACAGCCCTCCTCTTCCTGCTGCACCGCGCCGCCGACACCGGCGCCGAGCCGCCGCGGGAGGTGGTGGGTCGTACCCTCGACGGCATGGCGGCCGGCGGCATCCACGACCAGCTCGGGGGAGGATTTCACCGGTATAGCGTCGACGAGCGGTGGATCGTGCCCCACTTCGAGAAGATGGCGAGCGACAACGCCGAGCTTCTCCGCGCATACGTGCATGGCTGGACCGCGTTCCACGAGCCCCGCTGGGAGGAGGCGGCGCGCGGCATCGTGCGCTGGGTGCGGGAGGTCCTGGCCGAGCCCGATGGCGGCTACGCCTCGAGCCAGGACGCGGACGTCGGCCTGCACGACGACGGCGACTACTTCACCTGGACCCGGGAGGAAGCCGCGGCGGTCCTGTCGCCCGAGGAGCTGAACGTCGCCGCGGCGCGGTGGGACATCGGGACCGCGGGAGAGATGGACCACGATCCCGCGCGAAACGTGCTGTTCGTCGCTGCGCGGGAGGAGGACATCGCCTTCCGGATGGAGCAGCCCGTCGAG
>JBOHSQ010000005.1:0-4995 GCA_050733295.1 Gemmatimonadales bacterium | reverse complement strand
GATGTGCTCCACCTCGTAGGCGATGGTGCCGCAGTAGGTCGCCTGCAGGTGGGGCAGCGCGTCGGCGAGGGATTCACCGGGCACGTAGGTGCGGAGCACCTGCGCAGGAATCCGGGCCATCACCTCGGGCGTGAGGTCGAGCGCGGCGGGGTCGAGCGCCGGGTCGCCGATCGGCTCGCTGCCCAGCGGGTCCAGCCGTGCCGCGAGGTGGCCGTGGGTGCGGAAGGCCTTCACCAGCGACATCGCCGCGGCCACGTGCTGGAGCGCCTCGATGTCCGCCGCCCCGGAACGCGCGGCGGACGCCGGAGGCGGGGCGGCCGCGGTAGCAGCAGCGGCGCCCGGCTCGTGCGCCGCGAGCCGCGAACCCGCCTCTGCGGCGCCCGCGGAGATTCCCACGCTGGCGAAGATCTCCTCGTAGAAGCCGTGCTCCCCCTGCAGCAGTTGCTCCACCATGCGGAGGTATTCGCCGGATTCGGCGCCCTGGATCACGCGGTGATCGTACGTGCTTGTCACCGTCATCACCTTGGAAATGCCGAGCGAACGCAGGGTGTCGCGGGAGGTGGTGGAGAACTCGGCAGGATAGCCGATCGCGCCGACCGCGACGATCGTGCCCTGGCCGCTCATCAGACGCGGCACGGAGGCCACCGTGCCGAGCCCGCCTGGATTGGTGAGGGTCACGACCGCGCCGGCGTAGGCGTCCGGGAGCAGCTTGCTGTCGCGCGCCTTGGCGACCAGGTCCTCGTACGCGGCGTGGAACGCCGCGAAGTCCATCGTCTCGGCGTCCTTGATGACGGGGACCACGAGGCCCCGGCTCCCGTCCTTCCGCTCCACGTCCACCGCCAGCCCGAGATTCACGCCCGACATGGGAACCCGGAATGAGTGACCATCGCGCTTCACCAGCACCGTGCCCATCACGGGATGCTTCATCAGGCCACGGACCAGCGCGTAAGCGATGAGGTGGGTGAAGGAGACTTTGCCGGCCCTGCCCTGGGCGGCGAAGCCGTCATTGAGCTGCTTCCGCCGCGCCTCGAGGACTGATACCGCCAGCTCCCGAAACGAGGTGGCCGTCGGGACCTGGAGGCTGTCCTCCATGTTCTGCACCAGCCGTGCGGCCGGGCCCTTTACCTCGACCGCGTTCTCGGGGGAGGTCGTCGCGGCAGCGGACTTCGAAGCGGGGGGAGCCGGCGCCGTGGCATCGGCCGTGGTCCCCGCGCCCGGGCCGTCAGGCGCCTTGGCCGGAGCCGCGACCGGCGGGCCGTTGCCGGCCGGCACCTCTCCCACGACGCCGCTCTCGAAGAGGCGACGCCACTCGGGCGCCACGGACGCCGGGTCGCGAAGGAAGTCCTCGTACAGCGCCTGGGCGAACCCGGCGTTGGCGGTCTCGAAGGGATTCGGGTCCACGTCCTGCCCCCGGGGGGTGCTGGGTCCTGCACCCGGGCAATGTCCCGGGCGCGACCGCGAATTCTAACGATCCGCGGCCCCGCCCGCCCGAACGCCTGCACCACCCGGCGCCCGGTAGGCGCCCGCCCGTTCGCGCACCGTTTCCGCATCCCAACCCAGTTCCCGGCCCAGCAGAGCGGCGGTTTCGGCGGCAGCGGCTGCTCCCCCGTCGGCGGTCTCCCAGGCCAGGTGGATGCGCCGCACCAGCACGTCCTCCACCGTGCGCACCAGTTCCCGGCGGCCAACGTGGAGGACCTCGGCCGCTATGGCCGGATGCCCGGGATGGATCGCCCGGGCGAGCGAGCGCTCCTCGCGGACCAGGTTGAACACCGCTGCCGCCTCGGTTCCGTAGAGGGAGAGGAGATGCTCCACGATCGGCTCCGCTAGGTCGAGATCGAGGCCCTGCCTCCGGATGGGGTCCAGGTCGCGCGCCTCGCCTCCCGGGAGGGCGGTAAGATCGGTGAGGGCATCCCGCGGAGCGGGGCGGCCGTCCCGCGCCCGCAGCACCTTGACCACTGCCTCGACCGCTTCGCGCGCCATCACCCGGTAGGTGGTGAGCTTCCCGCCCGTCACGGTGATCAGCCCGCCCGGCCCGGTGAGGATCACGTGCTCACGGGTGCGAGCCGACTCGGGAAGGCCGTCCTGGGGGGCCAGGAGCGGCCGCAGCCCGGACCAGGTGGCCAGCACGTCGTTCTCGGTCAGGCGCGCGTTGGGGAAATAGGCGTTCACCGAGCGGAGGAGGTAGACCACGTCGTTCTCGCTCGCGGTCACCGCCTCCGGCGCCTCGTTCGAGTCGGTGTCCGTCGTGCCGACGTACGAAAGCGCCGCGCCCATCGGGAGGATGAAGATCACCCGGCCGTCGAGGGGACTGGTGAGCGTGAGCGCCTCGCGGTGCCCGATCCGCTCCCGCGGCAGCACCACGTGCGAGCCGCGCGTGGGCTGGAGAATGGGCCGCGCGGAGGGGTCCTCCATGTGGCGCAGGCGATCGGTCCAGGGGCCGGTGGCGTTGACCACTGCGTGCGCCCGCGCCAGGGCGGTCTCGCCGGTGAGCGCATCCCGGAGCCGCGCCCCGCCGACCCGACCGTCGGCCCGCACCAGCTCGACCGCCTCGGCATAGGTGGCGATTGCCGCGCCGTGGGCCTGCGCGCCCCGCGCGGTCGCGACGACCAGCCGTGCGTCGTCGCATTGCGCGTCCCAGTACACGGCGCCGCCGGCCAGCTCGCGCTCGCGCAGCATCGGTTCTCGGCGCAGCACGCCGCGCTTGCCGAGCATCCGGTGGCCGCGCACATTCCGGAACAGCGCCAGCGTGTCGTAGAGCCACATCCCGGCGGCGAGCTTCCAGAACGACACCCGCCCGTTGCGATGGACCGGGAAGAGGAACGGCAGGGGACGCACCAGGTGCGGGGCGATGTGCATCAGGATGCGGCGCTCGCGCAGCGACTCGTGCACCAGCCTGAGCCGCCCCTGCTCGAGGTAGCGGAGGCCACCGTGCACCAGCCGGCTGGAGCGGGAGCTCGTGCCCGACGCGAGGTCGCGGGCCTCCACCAGTGCAGTGCGGAGCCCGCGCATCGCCGCCTCGCGCGCCACCCCCGCGCCGGTGATGCCGCCCCCGATCACGAGCACGTCCCAGGGTTCGCCGGCCAGCCGCGCGAGTGGCGTCGACCCTCCTGAGGGAGACCGCGTGTCCGTCGCTCCGCCGAGCATCATTCCCCGTCCCAGCCCCTGGTTCTTCTGGCATGAGCGCCGCATCCGGTCCGGCGCCCGGGTGATCGACCTGGCTTGCGGCGAGGGCCGCCACAGCCTCGCCGCGGCAGCGCTCGGCGCCCACGTCGTCGCGGTGGATCGCGACGAGCAGGCCCTCGAGACCGGCCGCCAGGCGGCCGAGCGTCACGGCCTGACGGTCGAGTGGCGGCAGGCCGACCTCGAGGCCGACTGGCCCGAGTTCGGCAGGTTCGAGGCGGTGCTGCTCTTCAACTACCTCGACCGCGCCCGGATGCCCTCGGTGCAGGACCTCCTCGCGCCGGGCGGCGTCCTGGTGATGGAGACCTTCCTGTCGGCGCAGCGCGAACTCGGCTGGGGCCCGACCGACCCGGCCCACCTGCTCGAACCCGGTGAGCTGGCCCGCCTCGCAGCACCGCTCGAGGTCATCCACGGGCGTGAGGTGCTGGAGCCGCTCGAGGGCAACCGCTGGCGGGCCGTGGCCAGCATCGTCGCGGCGAGGCCTCCCGCAAGCTAGCGCGTACCCGTGCCGCCGGTGAGCGGCGCCCTGCACTCGCCCCCATCCGGCCTTCGCTTACCTTTCCCGCATGCCCGACCGCCGCCGCGTCGCCCTGGTCGCCGGCCTCCGCACCCCGTTCGCCCGCAGCGGGACGGTTCTTGCCGACGTGACCGCCGTGCAGCTCTCCCGGTTCATCGCCCGGGAGCTGCTGGCCCGGGCCGAGCTGCGCGGGCACGAGGTCGACGAGGTGGTCTGGGGCCAGGTCATTCCCTCGGTGCTGGCGCCCAACACCGGCAGGGAAGTGAGCCTCCTGCCCCAGTTCCCGCGCACCATTCCCGCCTATACGCTCAACCGTGCCTGCGCCTCTGGTGGCCAGGCCATCACCAACGCCGCCGACCAGATCGCCCAGGGCCATGCCGACGTGGTGCTGGCCGGCGGTGTCGAGTCGCTCTCGGACATTCCCATCCTGCACTCGCGGAGGATGGGCCGCCTCCTGGTCGAGGCCAGCAAGGTGAGGAGCCCGATGGAGCGGCTGGCCACCTTCGCGAAGATCCGCCCCAAGGACCTGATCCCGGTCTCTCCCGCCATCGCCGAGCCGAGCACCGGCGAGTCGATGGGTCAATCCGCGGAGAAGATGGCGAAGGAGAACGACATCAGCCGGGAGGAGCAGGACCGGGTCGCTCTGATGAGCCACGAGCGTGCCGCCCAGGCCACCGCGAATGGCCGCCTCACCGCCGAGATCGCGCCCTGGCTCGAGGGCCGCGAACCGGTCACCGGCGACAACGGTATCCGGACCGATACCTCGCTCGAGAAGCTGGCCCAGCTCAAGCCGGTCTTCGACCGGCGCTACGGCACCATCACCGCCGGGAACAGCTCGCCGCTCACCGACGGCGCGGCGGCCGTGCTGCTGATGTCGGAGGATGCGGCGCGCGCGCTGGGGTATGAGCCGTTGGCTTTCGTGAGGAGCTACGCGGTGGCTGCGGTGGACCCCGGATGGCAGCTCCTGATGGGTCCCGCCTTCGCTGTTCCCAAGGCGCTCAAGCGCGCCGGCATCACGTGGGGCGACCTGGGGCTGGTCGAGATCCACGAGGCATTCGCGGCCCAGGTGTTGTCGAACGTCCAGGCCTGGGCGTCGAAGGCCTGGGCGGACCGGCTGGGACTGCCCGGCCCGGTCGGGGAAGTGGACTGGGAGCGGACCAACGTGATGGGCGGCTCGATCGCCATCGGCCACCCGTTCGGCGCAACTGGCGCCCGCATTGCCACCACGCTCGCCAATGAGATGCGCCGCCGCAATGTGCAGTTCGGGCTCATCTCCATCTGCGCCCAGGGCGGGATGG
>JBOHSQ010000004.1:0-6757 GCA_050733295.1 Gemmatimonadales bacterium | reverse complement strand
GAGCAGCGGCAGCTCGATCAGGAAGAGCACGATCAGCACCAGCGAGAGGAGACCGGTCCCAACCAGGCCCAGCGAGGCCCTGAGCAGGCCACCGACCCGCGCCATGAATCGCGCCGGGTCGGGCTTGAGCGCCTCGTCCAGCGCCATGCCTCGAGCCGCGAGCTTCGCCTCCAGGCCGTCCAGCAGGCCGGCCAGCGACGCCTGGTACTGGGGCAGGTTCTCGGACAGGCGGCTCACCGACTTGGCCAGCACCATGAGCAACGCCACTCCGCCCGCCACCGAGACCAGGACCGTGAGCCCGATCGCCGCGCCTTGGCCCAGCCCGCGCTTGGTCAGGATGATCGGGACAGGGGAGAGGGTCGTCGCCAGCAGGAGCGAGAGCAGTACCAGGTTCACCACCGAGGCCGACGCCTTGAGCCCGGCCGCGATGATGACCAGTCCGGCACCCAGCACGACGAGCCGGAACAGCGGGGTGGTAGTGTCGAGGGTCTTCATGGAACCTCGCGGTGAAGTGCCGCTGGGGTAGGAGGCGGACGCGCTGCCCGACAAGATGCGTCGTCCGGTCGCCTCGCGCGATCTCCCCGCCCGATTCCCATCCTTCCCGCTGCTTCCCGCCCCATCCCGCTACCCCCCGCTCCTTCCCGCCTCCCATCAATCCACCGGGCCGCCGCCGTTTCATAGGGATGTCAACCGGGCAACTCGGAGGAGGCTACCCATGCTGTGGCGAGGGCTCTTCCCTGCGGTGTTCGCCCTCGGACGGGTCGCGGGCTCCAGGGCGGCCATCCCGGTCGTGCTGGCACTCGCGGCCTGCGGCGGCGATGGGGGAGGGTCCGGGCCGGAGCCGGAACCGGTCGCATCGGTGACCGTGGCACCCGGCGACTTCACGCTCCCCGTGGGCGAGTCGGAGCAGCTCACCGCAACCGTGGAGGATGAGGCGGGCAACCCGCTTACCGATCGGGACGTCACCTGGGCTTCGAGTGACGACGGGGTGGCGACCGTCTCCCCGACCGGTCTCGTCAGCGCCGTTGGGCCCGGGGCCGCGACGGTCAGCGCCACCTCCGAAGGCAAGAGCGGCAGTGCCGCGCTCTCCGTCTTTGTGCCCGTGGCGACAGTCGCCATATCGCCGGAGGAGCTGACGCTCGTCGTGGGCGCGCCGCGTCCGTTGAAGGCCACTGCGCGGGACGCGTCCGGACTCGCGCTGGCCGGTCGCCCGATCACTTGGGGAACGTCGAATCCGCTGATCGCCACCGTCTCCGCGAACGGTGTGGTTACCGGGGTCGCTCCCGGCGCCGTCACGATCACCGCCACCTCAGAGGGCAAGGAGGGAAGTGCCGCGATCACCGTCGGTCCTCCCGTCACCTTCACCTCCGTGGCCGCTGGGGGTGCACATACCTGCGCCCTGACGACCGACGGCGCGGCGTACTGCTGGGGGCGGGGCGAGAGCGGACAGCTCGGGGTGCCGATTCCGACCGGCAGCTGTATCACGGATGGGGGCCCATACCCTGCAGCATGGTCCTCGTCCCCGTGGGGGGCGGCCATGTCTTTACCCAGCTCGCCGCGGGCGGCGCCCATACGTGTGGCCTCACGGCCGACGGAACGGCGTGGTGCTGGGGTAGCAACGGCAGCGGGCAGGTCGGTGACAATTCCGCCACGCCCCGCGATGCGCCCGTCCCCGTGGCCACCGGCCTGAAGTTCGCCAGCATCGACGCGGGTGCGGCACATACCTGTGCGCTGACGGCGGCGGGCGCCGCCTGGTGCTGGGGCGCCAATGGTCGGGGCCAGCTCGGCGACGAAACCACCTTCGATCGACTCGCACCGGTGCCCGTCGCTGGTGGCCACGCGTTCGAGCAGATCGCCGCCGGGGGGTTTTCGATCGGCCAAACCTGCGGTCTCGCCGGCAGCACGCTCTACTGCTGGGGAGACAACGAGCTGGGTCAATTGGGGATCGGCACCGGCGGATTCGGGGAGCCGGACTTGGACCCCCACCCGGAGCCCCTTCCGGTGTCCGGAGGGCTCACAGCAGAAGCAGTCACCACAGGTCTCGGCCGGCACACCTGCGCGCTCACCGAATCCGGCGTCTCCTGGTGCTGGGGTGAGAACTCGTTCGGAGCGCTGGGCAATGGGGCGACCACGGAGAGCCCGATCCCGGTTCCCGTGTCCGGGGGGCTGGAATTCGCGCAGCTCATCGCCGGCGGATTCATCGGGCACACCTGTGGGTGGTTGGCTGGCGGAGCGGGCTACTGCTGGGGCGAGAACTTCGTGGGCCAGGTCGGCGACGGCTCGACCACTGACCGGTCGGAGCCGTCACCCGTCACGGGTGGCCACCTCTTCAGCGTACTCGATGCCGGCTTCCGGCACACCTGTGGCCTCGCGACGACCGGAATCCTCCACTGCTGGGGATCGGATGGTGCGGGCCAGCTGGGCATCAACGGGAACGACATGCAGAGGGTGCCGAGGAAAGTACTCGGGCAGCCGTAGGCCAGAACCCGGCCCCGGCGTCTACCCCGGTGCTGCAGTGTTTGCGGTGGTCGAAGGTGGCCGTCCCTTCCATGAGGTTTCGGCGGGCGCTGGCCCGCCAGAGGATTCCGATGCACACGTACCACACCTTCCCCGCCCGGACCATCCGTGCCCTCCTGGTTGCACTGGCGGCACTCACCGCGTCCTGCCAGGAGCCCGAGGAACTGACGGCTCCCCCTGCCCTCGCAGCCAAGCCCGCCACCGGCCCCGTGGTGAACAACGTGGTGCCGGACAGCTCCAAGCGCGGTGTTCGCCTCGACCTCACGGTCAATGGCTCAGGCTACGATCAGGGTTCGGTGGTAGCGCTGGAGCGCCAGGGGGTGCCCGCGGCCGGGATCACGGTGAGTTCCACGACCTTCGTCTCGTCCCGGAAGCTGGTCGCCGACGTCACTATTGCGGCGACTGCCGATACGGGGAAGGTCGATGTCGCGGTGACCACCACCGGTGGACGCAAGGGCGTCGGCATCGAGGTCTTCACCGTCGAGTACGAGATTGCCGAGCTGGGAATGTTCGGCGGCACCTGGAGCATCGCTATGGAGGTCAACGACCAGGGTGTGATCGTCGGGGCGAGCTGCACCGAAGACTGCCTGTCGCGGGCGTTCCGCTGGACCGAAACCACCGGGCTCCAGGACCTGGGAACCCTCCCTGGCTGGTCCCGCAGCTACGCATCCGCGATTACCGCGAGTGGCGCGATCTTCGGGACGGTGGAGTGCCGGCCAGGCGACCCGGGCTGCAACGAGCCAACCACCCAGAGGCAGCTCGTGCGCTGGGACAAGGTCGGGGGTAGCTGGGTCATTACTCCAGTGGATGGCTGTTCGATTGCTACCCCCTTCTTCGTCGTTCCCAAATTCCTGGTCAACAACAACGACCAGTGCATGGGCCCGGGCCTGGTGGTCCAGACCCTGTCCGGAGGCGCCGTCGTGAACGAGGAGCCGCTTCCACGACTCGTCGCCGGCGGCTCCCACCAGGCGTTTGCCATCAGCGATGCGCCCATGGTGGTGGGAATCGCGTTCGGCAACGAGCAACCCCCGGAACCGGTGCTGTGGTTCCGCCGGTCCACTGGCGCCTGGGAGATCCTCCGGTTGGGTTTCCCCAGCACCGGCCGGTTCGCATATGCGTCGGACGTCGGTGAACCCGACGCTGCCGGCCGTGTCCGCGTGGCAGGGTACGTGCAAGAGGGCAATGATCGACGCGACTCTAGCGTGCGGGCGCTCCGGTGGACCCTCGAGCCCGACGGGCTGGGGGGCTGGCGGGTGGTGTCAACCGAAGTCATCGCGAGCACGGTACAGCAGATGGGGCAGTCGAATGCGTGGGCTGGTGCGATCAACGATGCCGGCGACATGGTGGGCATTGCCGGGAGCCACACCGAATCTGGCTTGCCGATGAAGTGGCCGGCCGGAGGTGAAACCGAAGTCCTGCCGGTGGTCGGTGGTGGAGGTAAAGGGAGCGCAATGGCGATCAACAGTCACGGATTGATCGTCGGCGCGGTGTGGGACCGGGGACACCAGTGCAACCGCGCTGCGGTGTGGCGGAAGAACTGACGCCCGGAGATACGAGAGATGATCCGACTGGAGCAGGGCGGCCGACCGGCGGCCGCGTTGGTCTTCGCCGCACTGGCGCTCGCGGCCTGCGGCGGTGACGGAGGAGGAGGATCCGGACCGGAACCGGTCGCCTCGGTGACGGTTGCGCCCAGCGACGTGACCCTCCCCGTCGGCGAGTCACAGCAGCTGACGGCGACCGCCAGGGATGCAGCTGGTGCCGCCCTGGCCGGTCGGACCATCACTTGGGAATCGAGTGATGACGGGGTCGCGACCGTCACCCCCACCGGTCTCGTCAGCGCCGTCGGTCCGGGCGCCGCGACGGTCGCCGCCACGTCCGAGGGTAAGAGCGGCAACGCCGCCCTGACCGTCTTCGTGCCAGTCGCGACGGTCGTCGTATCGCCGGATGAGATGACACTCATCGCCGGCGCGCCGCGTACGTTGCAGGCCACTCCGCAGGACGCGGGCGGGCATCCGTTGTCCGGTCGCTCGATCGCCTGGGCAACCTCCGATCCGCAGATTGCCACCGTCTCCCCGACCGGCGTGGTGACGGGACTCGCTCCCGGCGCCGTCACGATCACCGCCACCTCGGAGGGGAAGGAGGGGAGTGCCGCAATCACCGTCGGCCCTTCGGTGACCTTCGCGTCGGTGGCCACCGGGGGCGCGCATACGTGCGCGCTAACGGCGGACGGAGCCGCCTACTGCTGGGGACACGGCGGGAATGGTCAGCTCGGGGTACCGATTCCTCCGATCGCTTGCATCGCTGAGGGGGGCCCCTCGTCGTGCATCATGGTGCCTGTCCCCGTGCGGGGCGGCCTGGTTTTCGCCCAGCTCGCCGCGGGAGGCGCCCATGTCTGTGGCCTCACGGCCGACGGAACGGCCTGGTGTTGGGGAAGAAACGAATCCGGGCAGCTCGGCGACAATTCCAACCTTCAACGCGATGAGCCCGTTCTCGTAGCCACCGATCTCAAGTTCGCGAGCATCGATGCTGGCGCCGCGCACACCTGTGCTCTGACGTCGGGTGGCGCCGCCCATTGCTGGGGATTCAATGACCGGGGCCAGCTCGGTGACGGGACAACGATCAGACGGCCAGCACCGGTGCCCGTCACCGGCGGCCACCTGTTCGAGCAGATCGCAGCCGGAGGGTTTTCCCGTGGGCACACCTGCGGCGTCAGTGGCGCGACGCTCTATTGCTGGGGAGACAACGGACGCGGACAGCTCGGGAATGGGTCAGGCGGGTTCGGGCAGCCAGACCTGACTCCACACCCGGAGCCCGCTCCGGTATTGGGAGGGCTCGCGGTCACGGCCGTGACTGCCGGCCTGGGCAGCCACACCTGCGCACTCACCGAATCCGGGGACTCCTGGTGTTGGGGTGAGAACACGTTTGGAGCGCTGGGCAACGGGGGCGGGCCGGACAGTCCGGAGCCGGAGTTGGTATCCGGGGGACTGACGTTCGCTCACCTCATCGCGGGTGGCTTCATCGGGCATACCTGCGGGTGGACGGCCGGGGGAACGGGCTATTGCTGGGGTGAAAACGAGCGGGGCCAGGTTGGCGATGGCTCGACGTTGGACCGGTTCGAGCCGTCACCTGTGACCGATGGCCACCTCTGGGGTGCACTCGATGCCGGATTCCGGCACACCTGCGGCATCACGCTAGCTGGGGTCGTGTACTGCTGGGGCTCGAATGGTTCAGGACAGATTGGAAACAACACGAACGTAATGCAGCCACGACCGAGGAAGGTGCTGGGGCAGCCATAGGGTCGAGGCCGGCCCGTAGCAGAGCGGGGCGGCCAGCTAGCCGCCCCGCTTCTTCCCACTTCCTCCCGCCCGACCGCCCCTACCCCGCCGGCTGCGCCTCCGGGAACCTCCACTTCCCACTCGGCACGTCCTGCCGCGGGCGGTACAGCCGCACGATGTAGTTCCACTTGGGCATGATCGGCAGGCAGTTCGCCGCAGTGCCGTCGCAGCCGCCGAACTGCACCGTCACCGACCCGTCCGGGTCCGGCTTCGCCCTGAGGTTGTTGACCGAGTAGGCGTCCTGCGAGTTCTTCTCGAAGTAGCCCTGGGCCCGGAGCTACCCACTGACCCCCGCGCTGTTCCCGCTCAGCGCTACCGCCCCGATACGGGCCACGTTTAGCTTTCGGCCTCCCCCGCAATCCGAGCTGAATGCTCCACCTCCTGCGCCACGCGCGGGTCTACAGTCCCGCACCCCAGGGCGTCTGCGACCTACTCGTCGCAGGCGAATCGGTCGTCTGGATCGGCGACCGCGCCGACCTGCCCGCGGCACTCGGCGCCACCGAGCGCGACCTCGAGGGCCGCGCACTCGTCCCCGGCTTCGTGGACTGCCATGTCCACCTGACCGGCGGCGGCGGCGAGGCGGGGCATGGCACCAGCGTTCCGCCGCTCCCGATCGAGCGCTTCACCCGTGGCGGCGTCACCACCGCGATCGGCCTCCTCGGCACCGACGACGCCATTCGCACGCCGGCCTCGGTCGTCGCCGCGGCCTATGCCCTGCGCGCCCACGGCCTCTCCGCCTGGTGCTGGACCGGCGGCTATCACCTCCCGCCCGCGACCATCACCGGGACCATCCGCGGCGACATCGCGCTCGTGGACCCCGTGATCGGTGTTGGCGAGGTGGCGGTCAGCGACCACCGCTCGAGTCAGCCGACCTTCGAGGAGCTGGCCCGGCTCGGCGCCGAGGC
>JBOHSQ010000003.1:0-5641 GCA_050733295.1 Gemmatimonadales bacterium | reverse complement strand
CTCCTGGGCCGCGGCGAGCGCGGCCTCCCGGCCCTCGAGGATGCGGCCCAGCGAGCGGCCGTCGCAGGCGATGTGCACCCGGGCGCTGGCGCGGAGCATCAGCAGGTCTTCGGGATGCATCAGGTCGCGCCGCCGGACGAACACTCCGCCAGGCCGGTCGAGCACGCCCGCTTCGCCCACCGCATGGATGGCCACGGCGATGCGGTCGGCCAGCTCCTGCAGGTAGGTGGCGGGCCGCTCGTTCAGGATGACCAGGTCCACCGCCAGGCCGCGGCGGCGCCAGTACTGGTGCGCAATCAGCAGCTGCCGCAGGGTCGGCAGCCCTTCCTCGGCATCGATGGTGGCGAGCAGGATGGGCATGTCGCCGGAGATGCCGGTGCCCCAGAGCCGCTCCTGCGATCCGTGGTTCCGGCTCAGCTCCTCCGCCGGCGCGCGGTGCTCCGGGCCGGGGTACACCAGGTGGCCGGCGAGGTGCTGGAACGCCGCGGCATCCGCGGGGCTGATCTCCAGCTCGCGCAGCTCGACCTGGGTTGTGGTCCACGCCAGGTCGAGGGCGCGCTGCGCGGCGTGCGGGTCGTGGTAGCGGCCGGCCAGCTCGAAGGCACGCTCCGCCGTGGCGGCCACCAGCGTGGTGAAGGCCACCGAGGCCGACTGCCCCGGCGCCAGGCGCACCCGAGTCCGCAGTGCCAGGATCGGGTCGATCACCGCGCCGGCCCGGCCATCGAGCGGACCATCCGCCTCGAGCGCCCGCGGGTCGCGCGGAGCCCGGCCCCGGCCCAGGAAGCGGGCCCGGTCGGTCTCCCACGACACCGGCCCCACCTGCTCGCGGCAGGTGTCCACCACATGCACGCACCAGAGCTTCGGCTCGTGCGCGGCACGCGGGCGCCGGACGGCGGTGAGCGCGGTACACCACTCGTGCCACTCGGTCTGGACGAAGAGGCTGGCAAACGCGGGATGGGCGCGGTCGGCGTCGTGCGTCGCCAGCACCACCTCGCCATAGCTGGTGAGCTCGACCTCGCTCACCTCGGCGCCGTTGTTGGTGACCGTCACGCGCCGCACCTCGGCGGCGTCCTGCGGCACCACCGCGATCTCGGTGCGGGTCTCGATCGGCCCGTCGGCGCGGTGGAAGGTGACGCGATCGGTGGCGAGCAGGGCGCGATACCAGTCGGCCGGTGCGCCGACCGGCTGGTGCGCGACCGACCACACCCGGCCGGAGCCGACGTCCTTCACATAGCAGAACTGGCCTGACGCGTCGCTGGTGCCATCGGCCCGCCACCGGGTGACCGCGCGGTCCTCGTACCGGCTGTAGCCCGAGCCGGCGTGGCTCACCAGGATGGTGTACGGCAGGCGGCCGAGCAGTGCCACGCGCGGCTCCGCGGTGTCGGGGTCCTCGACTTCGCGCACCGCCGGCCGCTCCAGTTCCGGGTCGGGCAACGCCTCCTCGGCGCGGGTGACCTGCGGCTCCTGCAGCACCAGCCGGCGGGGGACGCGCTCGTGCAGCAGCAGTTCGGCGGAGCGCACCATCGGGTCGGCATGGAACCGGCGTTGCCACACCCCGGCAGCGAGGGCGTTGGTGAGGGCGACGAGCGTCATCCCGACGTGGTGTGCCATGTACGTGCCCACCACCGAGAAGCGCTGCCCGGGCGTGGGGCGGGTGTAGTCCAGCGCGTCGCGGAACCCGTAGGGCCCGAGCGCGCCGCGCTGCTCCAGCGCCGCCAGGTTGGCGAGCGCCGGCTCCGGGTCGACCATCACGGCCAGCGCGGAGGCGTAGGGAGCGATCACCAGGTCGCGCCCCAGGCCGCGCTTGAGCGCCAGGTCGGGCACCCCGAAGGCGCGGTACTGGTAGGTCAGGTGCCGGTCCCGGCGGTTGTAGGCGCTCTCGCTCACGCCCCACGGCACGCCGTGCCGGGCGCCATAGGCCACCTGGCGCCGGATCGCGCCGCGGTAGGTCTGGTGCAGCAGGGTGAACGGGTACGAGCGCATCACCAGCAGCGGCATCAGGTACTCGAACACGCTGCCGCTCCAGGACACGAGCGCCGGGTCGCGCGCGCTGGCGGTGAGGGTGCGGGCCAGGCGGAACCAGTGGTCCACCGGCACGTCCTTCTTGGCTACCGCCACGAAGCTGGCCAGCCGCGCCTCGGAGGCCAGCAGGTCGTAGTACGAGCCGTCGAGTGAGTGGGCGGCCTGCTGGTAGCCGATGGCGAACAGGCGGCGGGCGCGGTCGAACAGGAAGTCGAAGTCCATCTCCACCGCATAGGCCTGCGCCCGCTCGGCGATAGCGCCGAGCCGGGCGGCGAGATCGGTCCCGTCGGCGCCGGCCACGGCCACGGCGATGGCGCGGCAGGCCTGGCGCACGGCGATCAGGTGGCCGGCCAGGTTGCCGCTGTCGACGGTCGAGACGTAAGCCGGCTCGAGGATCCGGAGGTCGTTCAGGTCGTACCAGTTGTAGAAGTGACCCTTGAAGCGGGGCAGCCGCTCCAGCGTGCGGAAGGCCTCCTCCAGGCGACGGGTCATTTCCCCGGCGGGGATGAAGCCGAGGTCGTACGCACTCACGGTCGCCAGCAGCTGCAGGCCGATGTTGGTGGGCGAGGTGCGCATGGCCACCACCGGCGCCGGATCCTCCTGGAAGTTGTCGGGCGCGAGCCAGTGGGTGTCGGCGGTGACGAACCGCTGGTAGAACTCCCAATGGAGCCGGGCGTAACGCAGCGCCTCCTCCCGGCCCTCGGCCGAAAGCTTCCGACCCTCCTGGCGGGGCGGCGCATCGAGGGCGTGGGCGACGGCTGGCGCCGCGAGCCAGAGCAGCAGCAGCGGACCCACAGCGATCGCCAACTGCCGCAGGTGCCGGGTGGAATCCACCGCGTCTCCGCCGAGCACCGGCCGGAGCACGGCAATCGCCACCACCAGGAGCCCGACGCTCGCCGCCAATGCCAGCCCCGGCGACATCATGCGCCAGGCGTTCCACGCGGTGCCGGCCAGCGTCCGTTCGGTCTGCTGTGCCGCCTGCCACTCGAGCAGCCAGCGGCGCGAGACGAACAGGCGCCAGAGCGTGCGGGCGATCGCATCGAGCGACACCCAGGCCTGGTGCGGCAGGACGGCAATGGCGAGCGCCACCTGCTGGACGCTGGTCACCGCGTCACGGGCCACGACGGCGTAGTAGGCGCGCCAGGACTTGTCCAGCGGCGGCCGGAGCAGCGCGAGCAGGAAGGCGACGATCCACGGTGCGGCGACGGCGCCGAGGCCGAGCAGGGTCCAGCGCAGCGGCGACCCGGGCAGCAGCGTCCAGCCCGCGACGAGGAACGCCATCTGGGCCAGCTCGAGGGTGCTGCGGCGGAGGTTGTCGAGGATCTTCCAGCGGGAGAGCAGCGAGAGCCGGTTCCGCTCCGGGCCGTCCGGCCCGGGCACCCGCGGGGTCAGCCAGCCGAGCAGCTGCCAATCGCCACGGATCCAGCGGTGCTTGCGGCGGGCGTAGGTGAGGTAGCGGGCCGGGTACTCGTCGTAGACGGTGATGTCGGTGGCGAGGCCGGCCCGGGCGTAGTTCCCCTCGATGAGGTCGTGCGAGAGCAGGGTGTTCTCGGGGAACCGGCCGTGGGTGGCCTCCTCGAACGCGTCGACGTCGTAGATCCCCTTGCCGGTGAAGCTCCCCTCGCCATAGAGGTCCTGGTAGACGTCGGACACCGCGGTGGTGTACGGGTCCACGCCGGGATGCCCGGAATGGATTGCGGCGAAGCGGGAACCATGCGCGCTGGGCAGGGTGACGCCCACCCGGGGCTGCAGGATCCCGTAGCCCCGCACCACGCGTCCGCGGGTCGAGTCATACTCGGCGCGATTCAGCGGGTGGGTGAGGGCGCCAACCAGGAGCGGGGCGGCGTCGGGCGGCAGCACCGTGTCGGCGTCGAGGGTGATGACGTAGCGCACCTGGCGCAGCGGGGCCACGTCGCCGACCACGACCGAGAAGGCGCCCGGGGCACCGCCCCGCACGAACCGGTTGAACTCGGCCAGCTTGCCCCGCTTCCGCTCCCAGCCCATCCACACGCCCTGCTGGGGATTCCAGCGCCGGGGCCGGTGCAGCAGGTAGAACGCATCGCCAGTGTCGGGCGCGTAGCGCGCGTTCAGCTCGCGCACCCCGGCGGCGGCGGCCGCGACAATCTCATCGTCGCCCGGCGCGGTCTCGGCCGGTGCATCGACGAAGTCACTCAGCAGCGCGAAGTGGAGGTGGGCCTCCCGGTTGGCCAGGAACTGCACCTCGAGATGCTCGAGGGCCTCGTGCACCGCGGCCACGCTGGGGAACAGGGTGGGGACCACGACCGCGGTCCGGTACTCCGCGGGCACGCCGCCGGGCACGTTGAGGTCCAGCTTGGGCAGCAGGCGGGGCGGCAGGAACGCCGTGACCAACTGGTTGACGACGTTCACCGCGATGTCGGCGGCGGGCAGCAGCGCGAACAAGAGCACCAGCGGCCAGGCCGCTCGAGCCTCCGCACCGGCCAGACCCAGCACCGCCGCCAGCGCCACGGCGGTGCCGGCCGCAATGCCGCCCACGAAGACCACGTTGGGATGGGCCAGCATCCAGCGGTACGCCGCCTCCCGCGTGGTGGGGCGGTACCCGGTGTCCCGGTCCAGGACGGCACGGCCCTCGTCGGCCAGCCAGTACCCCACGTGGGTCCGGCGGAGATCGGCCGGATCCGCCCGCCCGGCCGCGGCGCCAAGCTCGACCGCGCGCCGCGCGACGTCCACTTCCGTGAGCCCGGCGCGCTTGGCGATCCGTTCCACCACGTGGCGGTAGTGGTCCCGGGTGGCGAACGTCATCCGCGGGTAGAAGGCGGATGGCTCGGCCCGAAGCACCGCCTCCATGGCGCTGCGCCGCTCGACCAGGCTGTTCCAGTCGATGCGGGCGATGGCGCGCAGGCTGGTGAGGCTGTGCGCCATCATGATCTGGGTGTGGGCCAGGCGCTGGGCTGCCTGCGCCGCGGCGTCGTCGGCGGTGAGGCCGTCTTCCGCGATCCAGTGCTCCAGCCACACCAACGGCGGGAACAGCGCCCTGGAGGGGCGAAGCTGTTGCAGGAACCGGGAGACGAAGACGGGGGTGCGCTCGGGCGGGTCGGCGACGAACTCGTCCAGCGCCTCTCGCAGCACCTCGGCGCCCTGCTCGCTGGAGGAGAGGATGCGGGCGGACCACTCGTCGGCGGCCTCCAGCTCGTCCAGCCGGCGCACCGTGCGGATGGTCATCCGGCGCACGCTCTCGAGCAGGCCCAGCCGGAGCATCGCGGGGATGGACCACAGCTCGCCGATGGAGAGCGGCGCCACCTCCTGGAACGCGGCCACGAACAGGTCCACGTTCTCCAGGTCGATCCGCCCCTCGGAGTGGGAGATGAGCGTGATCGCCAACTCGTACACCCGGGGGTACCCGGCCAGTGGCCCCGCCGCGAGCTCGGGCAGCTCGCGGTAGTAGCCGCGCGGCAGGCTGTCCCGCACCTCGCTGATGTGCTCCTCGACCAGGAAGCCGTTGTCCAGCAGCCAGACGCCGGCGGGGCCCACGTCCACGTCCTCGTCGGCCGCGGCGGACAGCCGTTCGAGGGCATCCTCGATGATCCGGTGGGTGGCCTCGAGCCGGGCGAGGAGCGGGGTGCGGCGCGGCGCCCGGGCC
>JBOHSQ010000002.1:0-3784 GCA_050733295.1 Gemmatimonadales bacterium | reverse complement strand
GCATCGAGCCGAGGTAGAAGAAGGTGGTCGTGTCCGACACCCGCGCCGCCTGCTGCATGTTGTGGGTGACGATCACGATGGTGAACTCCTGTTTGAGCTGGAACAGCAGCTCCTCGATCCGCTGGGTACCGGCCGGCTCGAGCGACGCGGTCGGCTCGTCCAGCAGGATCACCTCGGGCCGCGGGGCGATGGTCCGCGCGATGCACAGCCGCTGCTGCTGCCCGCCCGAGAGGCTCACCGCACTGGTCGAGAGCCGGTCCTTCACTTCGTCCCACAGCGCCGCCTCGCGCAACGCCCGCTCCACGATCTCGTGGAGCTGCGACCTGGTCGGCCGCCCGTTCACCTTGAGTCCCGCCGCCACGTTGTCGTACACCGACATCGTGGGAAACGGTGTGGGCTTCTGGAACACCATCCCCACCCGCCGCCGGAGCTGCATCGGGTTCACCTTCGGAGCGTAGATGTCCTCGCCGTCGAGCAGCACCCGCCCCGTGATCCACCCGCCTTCCGCCAGCTCGTGCATCCGGTTGAGCGTGCGCAGGAAGGTGGACTTCCCGCAGCCCGAGGGCCCGATCAGGGCGTGCACCAGGTTGGGCGCGAACCCGAGCGACACCCCCTTCACCGCGCTGAGCTTGCCATACATGGCGCTCAGCTTCTGGGTCTCGAGCCGGAGCCGCTGCAGCACGGGCTTGGTCACCGGGAGGTGAACCGGTGGCGGGTGGCGAACCGGGCGGCGATGCTGAGCACGAACACCACGAGGATCAGCACCAACGCGGTGGCCCAGGCGAGCCGGTGCCATTCCTCGAACGGGCCGGTGGCGTAGGTGAACACCACCAGCGGCAGCGCCGCCATCGGCTGGTTGAGGTCGAAGGCGAGGTACTGGCTACCCAGCGCGGTGAAGAGGAGCGGCGCGGTCTCGCCGCCCACCCGCGCCACGGCGAGCAGGCTGCCGGTGACGATGCCCGGCAGCGTGGTCCGCACCACCACGGTGAGGCTGGTGCGCCAGCGGGAGTAGCCCAGCGCCAGCGCCGCCTCGCGGAGCGAGTGCGGCACCAGCTTGATCATCTCCTCGGTGGTGCGCATGACCATCGGGATCATCAGGAGCGAGAGCGCCACCGACCCGGCGAGCCCGCTGAAGTGCTTCTGCCGCGCCACGATCCAGGCCCAGGCGAACACGCCCACCACGATCGAGGGCGTGCCGTTCATCACGTCGGCCACGAACCGCGTCGCTTTCGCGAGCCGCGCGCCCGGGTACTCGGCGCAGAAGATCCCCGCCGCGATGCCTACCGGCAGCCCGATCAGCGAGGCCGCGCCCACGATGAGCAGCGTGCCCACGATCGCGTGCGCCACCCCACCGCCCTCCATGCCGGTGGGCGCCGGCATCCGGGTGAAGAAGTCGAGGTCGAGGCTTCCGGCACCCCGGATCAGCAGGTTGGCCAGGATGAGCGCGAGCGGCAGGATCGCCACCACCACCGCGACCGCCACGAGGCCCACCATCAGCCCGCTCCGTACCCGCCGCCAGGTGCGCCGGTTCACGCGCCCTTCCCTCCCTCGACGCCGCTCGAGACCCGCCAGATCAGGATCCGCGCACCGGCGTTGACCACGACCGTGACCAGGAAGAGGAGGAAGGCCACCAGCGCGAGCGAGGACAGGTGGATGTCGGTGACCGCCTCGGAGAACTCGTTCGCGATCGCCGCGGCCATCGTGTAGCCCGGCGCGAACAACGAGGCCGAGATGTCGTGGCGGTTCCCGATCAGCATGGTCACCGCCATCGTCTCGCCCAGGGCCCGGCCCAGCCCGAGGATGATCGCGCCGATGATGCCGGAACGGGCGTAGGGCACCACCGCCGTCACCACCGCCTCCCACCGCGTGGCACCGAGCGCGAGCGCCGCCTCCCGCTGGGGCGCCGGGACCGCGAGCAGCACCTCCCGCGAGACGCTCATGATGTAGGGCATCACCATGATCGCGAGGATGATGCTCGCCGAGAGCATCGAAGGCCCGTAGATCGGGCCCTGGAAGAAGGGGAGGAACCCGAGCGTGTTCTGGAGTGCCGGGAATACCGATCCGGTGAGGAACGGGATCAGCACGAAGATGCCCCAGAGTCCGTACACCACGCTGGGAATCGCTGCCAGGAGCTCGATCAGGAACGCGATCGGCTGCCGGATGACCCGGGGCGCGAACTCGGTGAGGAAGATGGCGACGCCCAGCGAGAGCGGCACCGCGATGAGCAGCGCCAGGAACGACGAGGCCAGCGTCCCGATGATGAGCGGGAACGCGCCGAACTGCTCGGCCACCGGGTCCCAGGTGCTGCCGGTGATGAAACCCGGCCCGAAACGGCTGACCGCGAGACGCGCGCCGACCCACAGCTCGTACACCAGGAACCCGAGCAGCACAGGGACCGCGAGTGCGGCCGCCGTGAGCACCGCCTTGAACAGGCGGTCCCCGTAGTGGCGCTGCTCGAGGGGCTGGGGCGGCGCGATGCCGGCCGTGCGCTCAGGGAGCGTGGAGGTTGCCATGGAGCCGGAGGAGTCTAGCCCTCGCCGCCGCGCATCCGGTCACGCACCTGTAACGGGGGAGTCACGCCGGTCCTCCTCAGAAGCTGGCCGAGACCATCGTACGGAATCCGCTGGTCTCCTCGCGCGCGTCGTCCGCGGGGCGCTGCGTCTCCCAGAGCAGCCGCAGGTGCGTGCGGGGCGAGAAGTAGAGCCCGCCGCCGATCGAGAACAGGAAGACGTCGCGATTCGGGTCGTCCGCGTTCGCAGTCGACCAGTCGGCGCGCACCACCGGCTCGAGCGCGTAGACCAGTGCGCTCGGGTGCTTCAGGCGGACGTGCCACGCGCCCACGATCTGGGCTCCCTCGATCGGGTTGCGCGCGGCGGTCGTGTCCTCGCCGTTCATCCAGTCGCCGATCAGCAGCAGGCCCGGCGCCCCGGGCGCGCCCCACAGGAAGTCGAGGCCCACCGCCTGGTTGCGCACCGTCGGGCCCACGGGGCCGTTGGGGACGTCCGGCTCGAGCAGCTGCGCGGTCTCGTGGTCCGCATAGGACGCGCCGACGTTCAGCTTGCCGAAGACGCCCATCGTGGCGCGCGCGCCCCATGACTTGGCGCCGTTGATGTCGCCGAAGCTCTCGCCCTGCCCGTTGTACACCCCGCCGTGGAGGGCGAGCCGGCGCGAACCGACCGGCAGGTCCACCCGGGCGCTCAGGCCCACGTCGTGCGCCAGGAATCCGTTCAGGTCGAACAGGTTGTGGGTCGAGCTGCCGAGGGCCAGCCCGCCGCCCGCCCCGCGCTCGATCGACGGGAGGTTGTTGGACGAGAGCAGCTCATAGCGCCCGAACGGCCGCTTCTCCTGGCCGGCGCGCACCGACAGCGTCGTTCCGGCCCCGGGAGCGGACACCAGCATGTCAACGTACGCGTCGCGCAGCCGCACCCGGTTCCGGGGCGACTCGAACGACGGCTGCACGAAGAAGGACACCCGCTCGGTCAGCTTGCCCAGTACCTCGATCCGCGCGCGCCGGACTATGAAATTCGACTCCGGTCCCGCCGCGCCGCCCTCGGTGCCGGCCAGGTCGTTGTCGTCGAACGCGTAGCCCTGCAACTGCATCCGGCCGTGCACCTCGAAGACCGGGAACCCGGGCGCCGCGGGCGCGTCCTGCGCCTGCAGTGGGCTCGCGGCCGCGATGAGGGCTGCGGCCAGGACCGAAAGGGGGGCGTGGAGATTGCTCGAGTGTGGGGACACGAGACCTGGCCGATACGTTGGGGTGACCGATCCGTGACGGGGACGGGGA
>JBOHSQ010000001.1:0-10292 GCA_050733295.1 Gemmatimonadales bacterium | reverse complement strand
GGAGATGATCACGTCCACCGAGGCGTCGGGGAGGGGGATCGCCTCGATCTCACCCCGTAGGAACTCCGCGTTCTCGACGCCGGCCAGTTCCTTGTTCCGGCGCGCCAGCTCGAGCATCTCGTCGGTCATGTCGAGCCCGTAGGCCTTGCCGGTCGGACCCACGCGCTGGGCCGAGAGCAGGACGTCGATCCCTCCGCCGGCGCCGAGGTCCAGCACCACCTCGCCCTCGCGCAGCTCCGCCAGCGCCGTCGGGTTGCCGCAGCCGAGCGCGGCGAGGACCGCCTGCTCCGGGAGCGTCGCGGTCTCCGCGGCGCTGTAAAGGTTGGACGTGATCGGGTCCGCCTCGTTCGCCCCGCACGAGCCGCCGCAGCAGCCGGACGACTTGGTCCCGGTCGCCACCTGCAGCGCGGCTCGGCCATACCGCTCGCGCACGATGTCCTTGATGTCCTCGGGGTTCATCTGATCCTCATCAAAAAGAGTTGATATGTGCGGCCAAAAAAAGGGACGGCTCAGCAACAGCCGGCCCGGCGCTCCGCTGCCGACGGGGCGGACGCCATGCTTTCGATCACCACCGCCGCTTCGGCCAGCGCGTCGGGGTTGAGCGTGTAGTACATCCACCGGCCCTCCCGCCGGTCCGTCACCAGCCCGGCGTCCTTGAGCACCTTGAGGTGGAACGACAGCCGCGACTGCGCCGCCTCGAGGTCGCCGGTCAGCTCGCACACGCACCGCTCCCCGAACCGCAGCCGCTGCAGGATCGAGAGTCGAGTCCCGTCCGAGAGCGCATGAAAGAGGGTCACGACCCGCTGGGGGTCCGCCTGGGTGCGCGTGGCCATGGAGGCAATATATCAATTTCCACTGATACGTCAACCCCCTCGATCTTGGCGGGGGGCGGACCGGGCCGGGCAATCCTCATGCGGAGATGAAGATTCCCTAACCCGCCTTTACCGATTCTTTAGGATCCCGACTGCTAACCTCGTTCCGTCGTTCACGGTCGCCCCCCTGCGGCGACGAACTTCACTCCGCCCCGGCGGAACGAGGACCCTCGATGATGACCCCGACGAAACTGGCCCTGGCTGCCACCGTCGCGATCGCACTGGGCGCCGGAATCTTCCTGGCCGCCGAAGCCCGCCGCTCCAGCACCGTCGAGCACGTGGACTTCGGCGTGACCCGCACCGCCAGCAGCCCCGCCTTCGACGCCCGGGTGGCGCCGGTCTCCGCCGCCGGAATCAAGGAATTCCGCATCCCGATGACCCACGACACCATCGAGATCGACAAGGGCGTGAGGTACGTCGGCTGGACCTTCGGCGGCACCGTCCCCGGCCCCGTCATCCGGGTGCGCGAGGGCGACCTCGTGCGCATCACCCTGGTGAACCTGGCGAAGGACATGCCCCACTCGATCGACTTCCACGCCTCGCGGAGCCCGATGGACCACGCGATGAAGTCGATCGCCCCCGGCGACTCGCTCCGCTTCGAGTTCGTCGCCACCACGCCCGGCACCTTCATGGTGCACTGCGGCACCCCGCCAGTGCTGATGCACATCGCGCAGGGGATGTACCTGCCCATCATCGTGGACCCGAAGGACGGCTGGCCCGGCGAGGTGGACAAGGAGTTCGTCCTGGTGCAGAGCGAGTTCTATCCCAGGGCCTCGGCCGCCGACACCTCGGTGCGCGAGGGCGACTGGGACGCGATGCTCGCGAACCGCGCCGGCTACGTGGTCTGGAACGGCCGCAGCAACCAGTACAAGGACGCCCCGCTTCAGGTCAACGTGGGTGACAAGGTCCGCTTCTTCGTGATGAACGCGGGCCCGAACCTCGGCAGCGCCTTCCACATCGTGGGCACGATCTTCGACAAGGTCTACGTCGGCGGCAACCCCGCCGCCCCCCTGCGCGGCATCCAGACCCAGCAGGTCCCCGCGGGCGGCGGCGCCGTCTTCGAAGTCACGTTCGAGCAGGGCCTGAGCGGCGAGGGCCACTACGCCTTCGTCACCCACGCCTTCGCCGACGCGAGCAAGGGGGCGGTCGGGTTGATCCTGGTCGGCAAGCGCGCCGGCACCACCGCGGCGCACTGAGGCCGGGGTCATGCTGGTGCTGCCGCAGACGGCCGAGTACGCGATGCGCGCGGTGTGCTACATCGCGGAACACCAGGGCGACGGGCCGGTTCCGGTCACGTCCGTCGCCCGGGCGCTCGGCGCGCCGCGGAACTACCTCTCCAAGATCCTCCACCAGCTCCGCGCCCTGGGCGTGCTGAGCTCCGTCCGCGGGACCGCCGGGGGCTACCGCCTCGGCGGCCCCGCGAGCGGGATCCGCCTGGCACGCCTCGTCGGCCCATTCGTTCCGGAGTCCAGGCACCGCTGCATCATGGGCCATCCGCACTGCGGGGATGACGTCGCCTGCGGCGCCCACGAGCAGTGGAAGGACATCAACGACACCCTGCGGCGTTTCTTCGCCGACCTCACCCTGGCGGACCTCATGCGCAACGAAGCGTCACGGCCCGGGCCGGAGGCGGAGGCCACCACCACCCCAGCGGCACCCGACGCCTGCCACCTGAGGTTCGGCGGAGTCGTCTGACCTTGACCCGCGGACTCCGCCCCTGGCTTGCGGCGCTCCTGCTCGCCGTCCCTGCGGGCGTCGGGGCGCAGCCCGCTGCGGCACCGGGGTTCAGCTGGACCGCCAGCTTCCGCACCCGCGCCGAGGGTTGGGACTGGTTCGGCAGCGGGTCCGATGGTCGGTACGCCTACTCCGGCTCGCTCCTTCGCGCCGGGATCACCTGGCAGGGCAGCGGTGTCCTGCTGCGAGCCGAGGCCGCGGCGCCAATGCTCCTCGGCCTGCCTGCGGATGCCCTCACCCCTGCACCTGCCGGCGCGCTCGGGCTCGGCGCCGTGTACTACGGCGCCAACGACGTCCGCCGCGACGTCGCGTCGGCATTCCTCAAGAACGCCTGGGTCCAGGTGGGGCGCGCCTCGGGCCATCGCCTCCGCGTCGGCCGGATGGAATTCGCCGACGGCGCAGAGGCCACGCCCGCATCGCCCACCCTCGCGGCAGTGAAGCGCGACCGTGTCGCCCAGCGCCTCCTCGGCCCCTTCGGCTGGAGCCACGTGGGCCGGAGCTTCGACGGAGTGCTCTACGGATACTCCCGCGGACGCTCGAACCTGGCCCTGCTGGGCGCACGCGCCACCCGCGGGGCGTTCGACACGAAGGGGTGGGACGGGCTCGAGGTGGGTGTGGGCTACGCGTCGCTCACCGTGGCCGGTCCGTGGGATCCGGGCCGCTCCGACCTGCGGCTCTTCGGTCTGTACTATCGTGACGACCGCCGGCTCCCCAAGGTGGACTCGCGCCCGGCGGCAGTCCGCAGCGCCGACAGCACTGAGGTGAGTTTCACCGTCCTCGGCGGCCACGTGCTCCAGGAGTTCGCCACCAGGGCGGGCACCGTGGACCTGCTCGGCTGGGGTGCCATCCAGGCCGGCGATTGGGGCCGCCAGTCGCATCTCGCCTGGTCGGCGGCGATCGAGGCAGGCATCCAGCCCGCCATCCTTCCGGCCCTGCAGCCCTGGCTCCGCGCCGGCGTGCATCGCGCCAGCGGCGATGCCGATCCGGGCGACGACCGCCACGGCACCTGGCTGCCGGTCCTCCCCACGCCCCGCATCTACGCGCGCCATCCGTTCTACACCACGATGAACCTCGATGAGGTCTTCGCCAGCCTCCTCCTGCGCCCCGATCCCGCACTCACACTGCGCTCCGACCTGCGTGCGATCCGCCTCGCCGAGCGGAACGACCTGTGGTACGCGGGAGGTGGTGCCTTCGAGCCCGGGACCTTCGGCTACACCGGCCGCCCAGGCGGCAATGCGCGCGACCTCGCCACCACGCTCGACCTGGGTGCGGAGTGGAAGACCGCACCGTGGATCACGCTCACGGGTTACGCCGCACACGCCGGCGGCGGCGAGGTGGTGCGGTCCACCTGGGGGGACAGCATCAACGGCGCCTTCGGCTATCTCGAGGTGGATTTGCGCTACGGAGCCCCCACCCCCTCAGCTTCTGCGCCCCTGCGGTAACCCCTAGAACTGGACGACCACCCCGCCCCGGATCACCTGCGACGTGTAGTGGACCTCGCCCAGGAAGTCGGGGCTGAGGAATCCCTCGGAGTCGGTCTTGTCCACCTCGACCGCATAGTACCCGAGTCCGTATCCCAGCTCGGCGCCCACCGTCCGCGAAATGAAGTAGCGGCCGGCCGCGCCCAGCTCCAGCACCCCCGCCTCGATGTCCCCGACCTTCAGGAACACCCCCCGGATGTCGGATTCCAGGTACCACCGGTCCCCGAACCGGAATCGCCCATACAGCCCGAGAGATCCTGTGGGCCCGGTGAGGTTGCGGGACTCCGAATAGTCGACCTCCCGCTCGCCGCCCGGGCCGCTGATCAGCGCGTCGATCTCCGTCCGGAAGAACACCGCTCCCAGCCCCACGGCAGGGCCGAATTGGGTCTTCTCATTCGCGGTGAGTGCGTAGCGGTAGGTCAGGAACGCCTGGGTGGTCCGGAGCCTCGCCTGGACCGGCACCCCCGCGGCGAAGCTGGTGTCGCCGACCACGATCGTGTCGGTCAGGGTCCTGTCCCCGGAGCGGACCGCGCGGAGGATCCCCGCCTCGATCTCGTGCCGCCGCCGTTCCCCGGGCCGCCAGCGGAACGCGATGCGCGGCTCGAACGTCGTCGGTGAAACGCCGAGGGCCTCCTCCGCATCGATCTCGGTCCCCGAATCGGGATTCCGCTCCGAGTCGATCCGGATCGTCTCGCCCAGCACCAGCAGCGAGGCGTGGGCCGAAGCCTCGTAGCGCGGATAGAGGCTGCCCCGGACTTCCTGGGCCGAAGTGTGCGACAGCGGCAGCGCGAGTCCGGCAACCAGCGCGAGCGCGCACTTGTGCGCGCGCTCGGGGCCTGCCGACCCCCCGTTCACTGCCCTACCGTCACTTGGAAGCTGTACTTGAATGAGAATTGCAGCCGGTAGTCGTCTGCCGTCCACCCGTCCCGGAAGTTCTCCCGCCGCCCGAAGATCAGCTCCGCTCCGGCCAGCACCTGGGGCACTGGTGAGTGCAGCAGGTTGACCAGCGCATAGTGCCCGCGCCGGAAGGCACTCGGCAGCTGCAGGTCGCTGTTGTCGATGTCCACCGTCGAGTAGCCGATCGCGCTCGTCCAGGTGCTGCTCCACGTGTGGTCGTAGAACCCCGAGAAGCCGAACACCGGCAGGGCCTCGCCCACCACCGGCGTCACCGCGTTCCCCGGATTCGCCTGCGCCCCGACGTCCACCGGCGCGTCGTTCATGTAGTTCTCGATCCCCTCGCCGTAGACGCCCTGCAGCCGGATGATCCCCCCGCTGCCGATCCTGATGTTCGAGCTGAGGTTCACCCCCCACCCCGTGGCGTCCCCGCTCAGGTCGAACGCGTCGGTGTTGAGGTCGTCCCATTCCATGTAGCGGACGATTCCCGCCAGCTCCACGTACCCGAAGCTCGTCGCCTGCCGGTATTCCGCCGACAGGTCGGGCAGCGGGAATCGCGCCCGCACGTCCTCCAGTTCGACCCGGCCCTCGAGCACCCCTTCATCCGCCGAGCCACCCGGTTGGAGCAATGCCACCGTCATCCGGGTATCGCCCTGGATCGGCATCCAGCGTGCCTGCAGGTTGCGAAATGCGACGAGGCCGTTCGGGCCCCAGAATTCGATCGATCTGGGAAACCCGTCCAGGTCCTGGAACGGGCTGAGCGTCTTGCCGGCCCCGAACTCACCCAATTCCCCGTAGGCGTGCCGCAGGTGGAACGTGGTCTCACCCGCGTCCGTACCTGAGCCGAAGAGGTCGAACTCGATCAGGGTGCGTACCTCGCCCAGGGCGGTGGGGATGAATCCCCGCACCCCGAACCGGGTCTGCCGCACGCTGAAGTAGGTCCGCCCGTCGCCGCCGAACTCGTTCTCGAACGCGGGAAGCTGGGTGGGGCGCATCACGTCGAAGAACAGCGGGTCGCTCTGCCCGAACTGGTAGCCCATGTCCAGCATCACGTACCCGTACAGGTCGAGCCTCGGCCCATCCTCCTGGGCGGCCGCCGGGCCCGCCTGGGCCGCGAGGAAGAGGACGGTGAGGGGGCCGGGGCGCATGCCCAAACCTACGGCTCGCCGGCCGGGTGAGTCGAGTCCCCGCAGTGCTTCCCCTCCTTCCCGGCCAGCGATAGGTTCCCCGCTCGGTCCATCCGGAGCCTGACTTCATGCGTGTGCCTGCCTCAGTCGCACTCCTCCTGTCGCTGGCGGGCGCGGTGGCCTGCAGGGACGAGCCCCCGCCGGTACCTCCGCCCGAAGTCCAGGTGATGACCGTCTCGACCAGCACCGTCCCGCTCTACGCCGAGTACACCGGCCAGACTCGGGGCGCAGTCGAGCTCGAGGTGCGGGCCCGGGTCGAGGGGATCCTCGAGCGCCAGCATTACAGGGATGGCTCCGAGGTGAACAGGGGTGACCTCCTCTTCACCATCGACCCCGCCACCTACCAGGCCCAGGCGGCGCAGGCGAGGAGCCGGCTGGCGGAGGCCCGTGCCTCGCTCAACCGGGCGACGAACGACGTGAACCGGTACCGCCCCCTGGCCGAGCAGCGGGCCATCCCGCAGATGACGCTGGACAACGCGCTGAGCGCGCAGGAGGCGGCCCAGGCGCAGGTGTCGGCGATGGAGGCCGACCTGCAGCAGGCGCGGTTGAACCTTTCCTATACCAGGATCAGCGCCGAGGCCTCGGGGCTGGCCGGCAAGGCCGAGGTGCTCCCCGGCAACTTCGTCGGGCGGGGCGACCCGACCCTGCTCACCAGGATCTCCCAGCTCGACCCGATCCACGTGCGGTTCGGCATTCCGGAGTCGGAGTTCATCCGGCTCCAGCGCGAGATGGGCGGCATGACCATGGCGCAGCGCCGCGCCCGGGGCAGTGGGGCCTTCGAGATGAGCTTCGCCGACGGCTCGAGCTACCCGCTCAAGGGCGACTTCGTCTTCGGCGAGCGGCAGGTGGACCCGATGACCGGCGCCCTCCTCGTCGAGGTGTCGTTCCCCAATCCGCGGCGGCTCGTGCGCCCCGGCCAATTCGCCCGGGTCCGCTTCATGCGCGGCGCGATCGACAACGCCATCGTGGTGCCCCAGCGGGCGGTGCGCGAGCTCCAGGGCACCTACCGCGTGGCGGTGCTGGACACCCTGAACCGGGTGTTCTTCCGCACGGTTGAGTCGCCGGCCGCCACCGGGCCCAACCGGGTCATCACCGGTGGCCTTCTGCCCGGCGAGCGGATCGTCGTCGAGGGCCTCCAGCGGGTGCGCGACAGCCTGGTGGTGAACCCGAAGCCGTGGACTCCGCCGGCCGATACGGCCGCGCCATCCGTCCCGCCGGCCGGCACGGGCGCACGGCCGGCCGACACCGCCGCCGCGGGCCGGACCCCGTAGCATGGCCAACTTCTTCATTCGGCGACCCATCGTCGCCATGGTCATCGCGATCCTGATGGTGATCGTCGGGGCGATCGCCGGCTCGCGCCTCCCGATCGAGCAGTATCCTCAGCTCGCGCCGCCCAACATCAAGGTCACCACCCGGTATCCGGGCGCCAACGCCGAGATCGTCGAGGGCTCCGTCGCCACGCCCATCGAGCAGCAGATCAATGGCGTGGACAACATGCTCTACATCAAGTCGCTCAACACCAGCGACGGCCAGCTCCAGATGGACGTCACGTTCCAGGTCGGCATGGACCGCGACATGGCCAATGTGCTCACCCAGAACCGCGTCGGCTGGGCCTCGGCCCGGCTGCCCTCCGAGGTCTCCCAGCAGGGCGTCATCGTCAAGAAGGTGAATCCCTCCATCCTGATGATGATCTCGATCTACTCGCCCACCGGCGCGTACGATGCGACCTTCCTCAACAACTTCGCCGTCCTCAACGTGCGCGACGCCATCCTGCGCACCCCCGGCGTCGCCCAGGCCGACCTGACCGGCGGCTCGGAGTACGGCATGCGGGTCTGGGTCCGGCCCGACCGCCTCGCCCAACTCCAGCTCACCCCGTCCGACGTCATTTCGGCGATCAAGGAGCAGAACCTCCAGGCCCCCGCCGGGCAGATCGGCGGCGAGCCCGCGCCGCAGGGCCAGGAATTCACCTACACCGTCCGCGCGCCCGGCCGCTTCAGCACCCCCGAAGAGTTCGGGAACATCATTGTCCGCTCGGCCGGCGAGGGCGGGGAAGTGCGGCTCCGCGACGTCGGCCGGGTCCAGCTGGGCGACGAGTTCTACGGCACCCAGGCCCGGCTCAACGGGCAGCCATCCGCCGTGCTGCTGGTCTACCTCCTGCCCGGCGCCAACCAGGTGGAGTCGGCCGAGTCGATCTACCACACCCTCGAGGAGCTCAAGGGGCGCTTCCCCGACGGCATCGACTACAAGATCACCTATGACACCACCCCGGCGGTCGAGGCCAGCATCGAAGGGGTGATGCATACGCTCTACGAGGCGGTCGTCCTCGTGATTCTCGTCGTCTTCATCTTCCTCCAGAGCTGGCGCGCCACGCTCATCCCGCTGCTCACGGTGCCCGTCTCGCTGGTGGGGACGCTGATGTTCTTCCCCCTGCTCGGCTTCACCATCAACGTCCTCACCCTCTTCGGGATGGTGCTGGCCATCGGGATCGTGGTGGACGACGCCATCGTCGTGGTCGAGGCCGTGATCCACCACATCGAGCACGGGATGGCGCCCAAGGAGGCCACCATCCAGGCGATGAAGGAGGTCTCGGGGCCGGTCATCGGGATCGCGTTCATCCTGTCGTCCGTGTTCATCCCCGTGGCCTTCGTGGGCGGGCTCACCGGCCGGCTCTACCAGCAGTTCGCCGTCACCATCGCCGTGGCGGTGCTGCTCTCCGCCTTCAACGCCCTGACCCTGAGCCCCGCGCTCTCGGCCCTGCTGCTCAAGCCGGGCAGCCAGACGCCCAAGGGCTGGCTGGGAAAATTCTTCGGCTGGTTCAACCGGGTGTTCGAGAAGTTCACCGGCGGCTACGTGGGGATTGCCGGCCGGGTGGTGCGGAAGGCGGTGTTCGCCCTGATCGCCGTGATTGCGTTCGCGGTGGCCTCGGGTGGCGTCGGGCGGTTCCTGCCCAAGGGATTCGTCCCCGAGGAGGACCTCGGGATCTTCCTCGTGCACCTCCAGCTCCCCAGCGCCGCGTCGCTCGAGCGCACCGGCCAGGTGGCGCGCGAGGTCGAGGCGGCCATCGCCGAGGAGCCCATGGTGGACGCCTACAACACCCTGCTCGGCACCAACTTCCTCTCCAACGCCAGCACGCCCTACGTCGCCACCTTCGCCGTGCGGCTCAAGGACTGGGACGAGAGGCCGGGCGACGAGGGCGAGGTCACCGCCATCATGGCCAGGCTCACCCAGCGGCTGGGTGGGCTGTCCGAGGCGCTGGTCTTCCCCTACGCGCCGCCCACCATCCCCGGCTTCGGCGCCGCCGGCGGGTTTGCCCTGGTGCTCCAGGACCGGTCTGGCCAGATGACGGTGGCCGAGCTCGGCCAGCGCGCCCGCGAGTTCATCGACGCCGCGCGAGCCCGCCCGGAGATCGGCGCCATCACCACCACCTTCGACCCGTCGGTGCCGCAGGTGGCCGTGGAGGTGAACCGCGAGCAGGCGCGGCTCCAGGGCGTCGCGATCAACGACGTCTTCATGACCCTGCAGACCGCGCTCGGCGGCGTGTACGTGAACGACTTCAACCGCTTCGGCCGGGTATACCGGGTCTACGTGCAGGCCGACTCCAACTTCCGCCGCAGCGTCGACAACATCCGCGACTTCTACGTCCGCAGCCAGACCACCGGCAACATGGTGCCCCTGGGCGCGCTGGTGTCGGCCGCGAGCTCGAACGGGGCCGAGGAAGTGACCCGGTACAACCTCTACCGGTCGGTGCTCCTGAACGGGTCACCGGCGCGCGGCCGGACCTCGGGCGAGGCGATGCAGGCGCTCACGGAGACCGCCGCCGCGGTCCTCCCCGCCGAGATGGGCATCGAGTGGACCGGATTCTCCTACCAGGAGGCCGTGGCGCCGCCCGCGGGCCCCACCTTCATCATGGCGGTGGTGTTCGTCTTCCTCCTCCTCGCCGCGATGTACGAGAGCTGGTCCCTGCCGTTCAGCGTCCTGCTCGGCACCCCGCTCGCTGTCTTCGGAGCGTTCGTCGGGCTGTTCATCGCCGGGCTCGAGGTCAACGTCTTCACCCAGATCGGCCTCATCACCCTCATCGGCCTCGCGGCGAAGAATGCGATCCTCATCGTGGAGTTCGCCAAGAT